>URVD01000007.1 GCA_900551195.1 uncultured Collinsella sp. | reverse complement strand
CGCTGGATGTCCCGCCGAGGCTCCATATTGGGCTCGATCGATGTCGCGCTGCGGATGCTCGATGCGAACGCCCATGGCAAAGGTCTTTTGTGCGAGGGTCACGTTGTGGTCCTTAAGGAGCTCAAAAATATCGCGAGCAGAATGCCCGCAGGCGAGGATGAGGTGCTTTGTCTCGATTGACTCGTAAGCGGCGTCTTGGGACGATTGGACATCAATACCGGTGATGGCGCCAGACGCGTCGATGCGAATGTCGACGAGCTTCGTTCGATAACGGACGACACCTCCGAGCTGCTCGATGCGCTGGGATATAGCGGTGACAACCGTGGGAAGGATGTCGGAGCCAATGTGCGGCTTGGCATCCCACAGAATATCGCGGGGCGCACCCGCCTCGACGAAGGTTTCGAGGATAAGGCGATGGGCGGGATTTTTGGTTCCCGTATTGAGCTTGCCGTCCGAGAAGGTCCCCGCGCCGCCCAGACCAAACTGGATATTGCTCTCGGGGTCGAGGATGCGCTCCTTTAGAAAGAGGTCGATCGCATGCGAGCGGCGAAATGCCGGGTCGCCGCGCTCGATGAGCAAGGGCTTAAGACCTGCTTCGGCGAGCGTAAGCGCAGCGAAAAGGCCGGCGCATCCGGCGCCGACAACGACAGGGCGTTCTTGAGGTGCGTCGGAGGCGGGGGAGGGGAATGAAGGCTCATCGTCTTCTATCGCGCGTACGCGTGAGCGGTCACGCTCGGCGACGCTGTCGACCGCTTCTCGCTCGAGGTGGGGACTAGTCAGCTCAACACGAAAGCTCAGGATAAAATGGACGTCTCGTTTTTTGCGAGCGTCGATTGACTTGCGGTGGAGCTCGATGGACTTGATTTCGGAGTCCTTGCAACGTAGGACGCGCTTGGCGACTCGCTTGCCAACAATGAGACAGGCATTTTCATCGCCGGCTTCATCGAGCGACGCGTTGACTTGGGTGATTTCGATCATCGAGGTCTCCTTAGAGGCAAGAAAGAGGCCGTCCGGTATCCCAGACGGCCCGAATGCGTTTTTGATTATAGACTGCGCGGCTACAGGCTGCTTGCAGCGCGAATGCCCGAGAGCCAGGCCCACGCAAGGTTAAAGCCTCCGCAATCGGCGTCGATGTCGAGCGCTTCACCGCAAACGTAAAGCGGAGCGTCGACAACGCTGCGCGCGCGTAGACTGGGTATTGAGATGCTCTCGACAGATACGCCACCACGCGTGACCTGCGCCGAGCGCTCCTCGGCTGTTCCCTCGACGAGCAACTTAAAGTGTTTGAGGATTGAGACCAGGTGGATGACATCGTTGGAGCCTGGATGGCACTGCTCGAACGTCGTGCAGACGACGCGGGAGAGTTGCGGGGCGAGCATGCCGTCGAGCCAACGGGGATCGCGGGGCGAAAAGCCGCCGAGCAGCTTAACGCGCCGGTTGAGCATATCGAGCAGCTCGTCTTTGGAGAGGTCGGGGAAAACGTCGAGCAGGATCGTATCGCCGCGCTGGATACGACGGGAGAGGTTGAAGACAGCGACGCCCGAGATACCGAAGGCTCGAAACAGGACTTCACCGTCTTCGTGCCAGAGCTCATTATGATTGCGGGCGAGCGTCAAGCGGGCGCGGACGCGCAGGCCATCCAACGTCTTGAGTGCCGCCCGATCGCCAACGACCGTTGCCGATACGGGGCAGATGATGGGGCGCAGCGAAGTGAGGGGGAGGCTAAACGTATCGGCGATACCGGTGGGGTTGCCGCCCGTGGCGATAATTACGGCATGTGCCTGCAGGGCCTCGTTCTTGCGAGGGACATCGGCGAGCGCTTTCCGAAGCGAGCGGAGCTCCGATTTTCGGTCGTCGTGCTTTTTTGCCTTGAGCGCCCGCGCCGGACGGTCTATTTGGAGTGCCCAGCCTTCGGAAGTTTTGTGTGCCGAGGCAACGTTGGCTCCGCAGATTAAGGTGATACCCAGGCGGTCGCAAACATTGAGAAGCGCGTCGCGCACCGATTCGGCGCGAAGGGAGCGCGGGTACAGCCGGCCTTCCTCGGAGGTTGTCATGATGCCCAGCGAGGAGAAGAAACCCATAAGCTCTTGTTCGGGCTGGGGGCCCATGACGGATTCGACGAATGCGGGGTGGTTATACCGCTGTGGATCAATCGATTCGTTGGAGAGGTTGCAGCGGCCGTTGCCGGTCGCAAGGAGCTTAAGGCCGCAGGCGACATCGCGCTCAACGATGCAGACGCTTTTGCCAGCGCGTGCGGCCGTAATGGCGGCGGCGAGGCCTGAAGCCCCGCCGCCGATTACCAGGACGTCATAGAAGGCGCTCGTGTTCACTTAGGCCTCGTCGGTCTCGTGCGGGGTAATGGCCTCGACGGCAGAGACTGCCTTGGGCAACATGCCATCGGGCAGTGCGGTCTCGACCTCGCCCTTATCGCAGGCCTCGGCGAGTGCCGGATTAATGGGAAGCTGGCCCAAGATGTCGAGGTTATAGCGCTCTGCGACCTCGGGGAGCTTGCTCTTGCCAAAGACCTCGATCTTCTTGCCGCAGTCGGGACACTCAATATAGCTCATGTTCTCGACAATGCCCAGAATGGGGACGTTCATCTTCTCGGCCATGTTGACCGCCTTGGCGACGATCATCGAGACCAGATCCTGCGGGCTCGTGACGATGACGATGCCGTCGACGGGCAGCGACTGGAAGACGGTGAGCGCGACGTCGCCTGTTCCCGGAGGCATGTCGACCAGCAGGTAGTCGATGGGGCCCCACGAGGTCTCGCTCCAGAACTGCCTAATGGCGCCTGCGATGACCGGACCGCGCCAAAGGACGGGGTCGGTCTCGTTTTGGAGCAGAAGGTTGGAGCTCATGACCTTGACGCCGTGCTCGGAGATTTCGGGCAGCATAAGGTTGCCAAGGGCATGGACGTGGCGTCCGCTCATACCGAACATTTTGGGGATAGAGGGACCGGTGATGTCGGCATCGAGGACGCCGACCTTGTGGCCGTGACGGGCAAGCTCGGTGGCGATGGCACCGGTGACAAACGACTTGCCGACACCGCCCTTGCCGGAAAGCACGGCGATGACGCGTTTGACCTCGGACAGTGTGTTCTCCTCAAATTGCGACGGCGACGTTTGTCCGCCGGCGGCCTGTGCGTGCTCGCAACCCATGTATGACTCCTTTGTATATGTTGGGGCCGGAGCCCCGTGATGTGACACGAGCGTCATTGTACCCTCGTTTGCGAGCGGGAGTCATTTGCGATGCGTTTGGGCCGAGCGTGCTTGCAATACGATGGGCCCAAGCGAATGGGCGGGCTTACTGAACTTTGCTGGCGAACTCGAGGTATTGCATGCGCTGCAGCTTGTCGATCGTCGAGGCGTATGGGCTGTCTTCAGATTCCAAGTCGTAGCGCAGCCCGTCGGCACCAAGGTAGCCGGCGACATTGATGGTGGGCACATCTGACCTTGTCGCAAGCAGGGCCTTTTGGTAATTGGTGAGCGGGGCGCCGATCTTATTAAGGGTAATGGCTGCAATCTCGTTTGCCCCGACGGTGTCGTAGACGTTGAGCTCGGTATTGCCGGCGATTTCATAGTTAGCCCAGACGAAATATGTCGACTGATAGATACGGAAAGCGTGGCTTGCCGTATCTTCCTGAGGGTACAGCTCGTCGTTGAGAGTCGTTGCGGCGCTCGGCTGATGGTCGCCAAAAAAGACAAGAACAACCGGTCTGCCGATATTGCGGAGCTCGTTGATAAAGTACTCGAGGTCCCGGTCGGATGCGTTGATGCAGGTAAGATAGGTGTTGAGCGCGCTATTGGCGCCCTCGCTGGCTCCCTCGACCCAATAGTTTGTCAGCTCCTCGGCGGGAACGGTGCCATAGTCGTAGCCGCCGTGATTTTGCATCGTGACGTCAAAGATGAACTGCGGCGCTTCGTCGGTTCTAAGCAGGTCGAGTATCTTGTCGTAGGTGGCGTAGTCGCATACGCCGGCATGGTAACAGGGCGCACCTTCGAAATCGCCGATCGAAAGAAAGTCTCCAAAGCCCAGCTGCTGATAGATTTTATCTCGATGGTAGTTGACGGGGTTTTGCGGGTGCATAGCGGTAGCGGTATACCCAAGCTCCTTAAGGTCCTTTGCCAGGCTGTTGACACCATTCATCTGATATAGCTGATAGGGGATTTTGCCTAATCCGACAAAGGCCGTTGTCGCTCCGGTCAAAAATTCGAATTCGGAGTTCGCCGTTCCGCCACCGGCGACCGAAGCGAGCATGGTGCCGCGAACAAGTGTGTCGGGAAGCGAGTTGTAGAATGCGGGGCCGGTGTACCCGGCCGCCTGGAGCTGCTCAAAGCACGAAAGGTCGCTAAAACTCTCGTTCATGACGGCAACAATCGTCGGCTTGATTTCATTGAACTGGGCAACGGCCGCCGCGCGCTGTTCGCTCGAGCCATATGTGCTGTCGTAGACGGCGGCGAGCTCCTGCTCGATGCTCTGCGCCTCATCGGGCGTATAGTCTTCGGGCCTCTCAATAGGCAACTCGTTGACCATTTCGGTGAACGAAGTGATAAAACCCTGAGACGCATACGTGGTGATGGGCTGCCAACGGTCAAATCCAAAATTCAGCGCCTGCTCCAAGTCGATGTTGGAAAAGCCCGAGAGCCCCACAACGGTCACTAGCAGAAAAGCGCAGAGGTTAGCGGCGATTGCGGGGAAGACATGGGTGGGCGTACGGAGCTTTCGCGGTCGGATAAGCGAAAGAAGCCCCAGGGAAATCTCCAGCAGGGCGAGAGAGGTTACGATTCCGGCGGTAAAGGTAAACTCGTATCCCTCGCTCACTTCCATTGCAGTGCCAAGGGCCAAGATATCGCTTGGCAGGATGGCTTCGCCTTTAAACGTTATGACGAAGTGCTCGGCAATGCCAAGGATGCAACAGACGACGGGCACGAGGGCCATGACGCCCCCATGACGCTGTCCCAGCAGATAAAGGGAGAGCAGAACCGTCGCGAGCAGCCCGACGGAAAACCCGAATGAGTTGGCGGGAATGTGATAGAACGTTTCGTTGCAGGCAATTTCGAGTGAAACGAACGAGAGCGCTGAAACAGCGGCGATGACAAGGATGTCACGGCAAATACAGGCAACCGTTCCCGTCTCAAGATCGGTTTGGTCAATAAGTCCCGAAACCAAGGGCTCGACAAGAAGTATGACGGCGGCAGCACCGAGCGCCGAATAAGAAAGGACCCATAGGGAACTGTCCTCATTTACGAGCAATTGATTCGTAATCCATGCAGCTACCACGCCGAGCGGGATGAGGAGCGTCGCGCACCAAAAGACGCGGGCAATGGGCGGCTTTTCATTGTGTTTGATTGAAAAATACACGCGCACGACGACGGTGGCCACGATAAGGACGGCGATGAATATGGGCAGATTGGCCATGTCGCTCGAAGTGATTTCAAGGGGGATATCTTCGGTCATGGACGTTCCTCTGTTACAGCAAATTAAGTTCAGTAGTAGATTACTGTAACCTTTCCACGGCATTTCGAGAAACAAAGCACCCGATACGCAAAGCTAAAGGTCTGCGAATCTTGTATTACGAACATCTGTGCGCGTCGAGTGCGCTAAACTCATCGACAGTATGATTCGATGCAATAGGAGGCAAGGAGCTTCCATGTCTGATTCTTCTATCGTTATTCGCGGCGCTCGTGAGCACAACCTCCGTGATATCGATGTTTCCATTCCGCGTGACCAACTCGTGGTCATTACCGGTCTTTCTGGCTCGGGCAAGAGTTCGCTGGCATTTGACACTATCTATGCCGAGGGCCAGCGTCGATACGTCGAGAGTCTTTCGAGCTATGCGCGCCAGTTCTTGGGCCAGATGGACAAACCCGACTTGGATTCAATCGACGGCCTTTCGCCGGCGGTGTCGATCGACCAAAAGACGACGTCTAAAAACCCTCGCTCGACGGTTGGCACCGTAACCGAGATTTATGACTATCTGCGCCTGCTGTTCGCCCGTGTGGGCACCCCGCACTGTCCCGAATGCGGCCGCGTCATTGAGCGCCAGACGACCGACCAGGTTGCCGACAAGGTCTTGGAGGCGGGGGAGGGCCGCCGCGCGTTTGTGCTGGCACCGGTGGTGCGCGGGCGAAAAGGCGAGTACACCAAACTGTTTGAGGACCTTCGCGCCGAGGGCTTTAGCCGCGTGCGTGTCGACGGTGAAGTGCGCTCGCTCGACGATCCGATCGATCTGGACAAGAAGTTCAAGCACGATATCGAGGTCGTGGTCGACCGCATCGTGATCCGTGAGAACTCTCTGGGCCGTATCGCCGAGTCTGTTGAGCAGGCGACCGCGCTGGCGCACGGCAATGTGAACGTATACTTGCTGCCCGACCGCGACGCTCCCGAGGGGACCGAAGGCGAGTTGCTGGAGTATTCGCTGGCGTTAGCGTGCCCGGAGCATGGGCACTCCATCGATGACCTGCAGCCGCGTGATTTCTCGTTCAACGCGCCCTATGGCGCGTGCCCCGAGTGCGATGGCCTGGGCTTTAAGAAGACGGTCGATGCCGAGGCCCTAATCGAAGACCCCTCGAAGTCGATCGCCGACGGGGTCTTTGGCAGCCTGTTTGGCAACTCTAACTACTATCCGCAGATTTTCGCTGCGGTCTGCAAACACTTTAAGGTGAGCGCCGATACGCCGTGGGAGGACTTGCCCCCTCGCGTGCGTCGTGCATTCTTGGATGGCCTGGGCGATACGAAGATCTCGGTCGACTACCAAAAGCTCGACGGACGTCGCAGCCAGTGGGATACCAAGTTTTCGGGCGTTCGCAACATCCTGTACGAACGCTATACCGAGACGACGAACGAGAACACCAAGGCGCGCCTGGAGAAGTACATTCGCGAGGAGCCGTGCTCGACCTGCCACGGCGCTCGTTTGCGCTCCGAGATGCTCGCCGTCACCGTGGGCGGCAAGTCCATTTACGAGGTTTGTTGCCTGTCGTGCCGTGAATCGCTCGAGTTTTTTGAGGGCCTGGAGCTCACCGAGCGCCAACAGTTTATCGGCGGCCGTATCGTCAAGGAAATCCTGGAGCGCTTGCGTTTTCTGGTCGATGTTGGACTCGACTATCTGACGCTCGATCGTGCCTCGGCGACGCTTTCCGGAGGCGAGGCCCAGCGCATTCGCCTGGCAACGCAGATCGGCGCCGGCCTCATGGGTGTGCTGTACATTTTGGACGAGCCGTCGATCGGCCTCCATCAGCGCGATAACGAGCGCCTGATCAAGACGCTTGAGCGCCTACGCGATATCGGCAATACCGTCATCGTCGTCGAGCATGATGAGGATACGATTCGTGCTGCCGACTATGTGATCGACATGGGCCCCGGTGCGGGCGTGAACGGCGGACACGTGGTCGCCGCGGGAACGCCTGCCGATATCATGGCGTGTCCTGAGTCGATGACGGGCGCTTATCTGACCGGCAAACGAATGATCCGGGTGCCTGATGAACGGCGCAAGCCCGGTCGCGGCTGCCTTAAAATTACGGGCGCTCGAGCCAACAACCTCAAAAACGTTACCGCCAAGATCGAGTTTGGTACGCTTACGGTCGTTACCGGCGTGTCGGGATCGGGTAAGAGCTCCCTGGTTACCGACACCATCGCACCTGCCCTTACGAATGCCATTCACCGTTCGACGCGCCCTGTGGGTCCGTATAAGAAAATCGAGGGCATCGAGTGTATCGATAAGGTTATCGATATCGACCAGTCGCCGATTGGCCGCACGCCGCGCTCCAACCCTGCTACCTATATCGGCCTGTGGGATGATCTTCGCGCGCTGTTTGCGAGTACGCCGGAGTCGAAGGCGCGCGGCTACTCGCCGGGTCGTTTCTCCTTTAATGTGAGTGGCGGGCGCTGTGAGGCGTGCAAGGGCGATGGGCAGATTAAGATCGAGATGCACTTCCTTCCCGATATCTACGTTCCCTGCGAAGTTTGCGGCGGTAAACGCTACAACCGCGAGACACTCGAGGTCACCTACCGTGGCAAGACCATCTCGGACGTGCTCGACATGAGCGTCACCGAGGCGCTGGCCTTCTTTGGGAATATCCCGCAGATTAAGCGCAAGCTCCAGACGCTGTACGATGTAGGCTTGGGCTACGTGAGCCTGGGCCAGCCCGCTACGACGCTCTCGGGCGGCGAGGCGCAGCGTGTGAAGCTCGCCAAGGAGCTTCATCGACGCCAGACGGGCAAGACGTTCTATATTTTGGACGAGCCGACGACCGGTCTTCATTTTGAGGACGTCCGCCAGCTGCTCGATGTGCTGCAGCGCTTGGTCGATGCGGGCAACACGGTGCTGGTGATTGAGCACAACCTTGATGTCATCAAGGTTGCCGACCGCCTGATCGATATGGGTCCCGAGGGCGGTAACGGCGGCGGAACCGTCGTGGTTTCGGGCACACCGGAGCAGGTTGCGGACTGTCCGCAGAGTTATACGGGCAAGTTTTTGGCGCCGTTGCTCAGGCGTGACCGGGAGCGTCAGGCTCAACTTGATGCTCAATAAATAGGCGATTCAGTTTATGGGCGCCATCGACTCCTTGTGATTCGATGGCGCTTGCTGTGCCGAAGTGACGTATGCAGCCGAATTGGACATATACTTAATCGTTGCGTCCGAATGCGAGGGAAAGGATATGTCATGGCAAAGGCTGTAAAGACGCCAAAAACCAATGCGATGCGCGAGCTGGAAAGCGCCGGCATTTCCTATGTTCTACATACGTACGAAGACGATGGCGATGAGTCGGTGGGCCTGGGGGTCGCGATTTCGGAGCAGCTTGGCGAGTTCTTCTCTATGAACAAGGTATTAGACCTTGGTCTGCGTGACGCCGTCCAACGACCATGTCGTGTGCTGCATCCCTGTTGCCGATGAGCTCGATCTAAAGTCCGCCGCGCGTGCCGCGGGGGAGAAGTCCTTGGCCATGATGCATGTGAAGGATTTGCTTGCGGCGACTGGCTACGTTCGCGGCGGCTGCAGCCCGGTCGGTATGAAAAAACGCTACCGGACGCTCATTGATGAGACGTGTGTCCTTTGGGATACCATTTTTATTTCGGGAGGCAAGCGTGGTTATCAGCTCGAGCTTGCACCCGATGATTTAATTGCATTTTGCGGGGCGACGGTCGCTCCGATTACGAGAGAGGACTGAGCGATGCCGCAGGAAGAATTGAAGTGCGGAGCTCATTTTGCAAAAGAATCTGCGCCTCAGACACCCTCATCCGAAGCTTCTTCGTCGCGAGATGACACTGACGACATGGGCTCGTCGGACTACTCCACGGTTGGTCGTTCCGCCGGGCTTATGACCATCCTGACTATCGTGTCTCGCGTCACCGGTTTTATCCGCACGTGGGCAATGGCGGCCGCTATCGGCATGTCGCTACTCTCGTCCTCCTATCAGGTCGCCAACAACCTGCCCAATATGCTCTACGAACTCGTGATGGGTGGCATGCTCGTGACGGCGTTTTTGCCCGTGTACATGGGCGTGAGGCGTGAGCAGGGTCGCGAGGCCTCGAACGAGTACGTGGGCAACCTGCTCGGCATTCTGCTTTTAGTGCTGGGTGGCATTTCGTTGCTGGGGACCGTGTTCGCCCCGGGCTTTATCTGGACGCAATCGTTCCTTTCGGGTGACGGTGGCAGCATGGATACCGCTGCGTTCATGTTCCGTTTCTTTGCCATCCAGATTCTGTTTTATGGTTTGGGCTCGGTGTTCTCGGGCGTTCTCAACGCACACCGCGACTACTTTTGGTCGACGTTTGCCCCGGTCCTCAACAATGTGATCGTCATTGCGAGCTTTATGGGCTTTGCGCCCGTGTCCGCACAGTTTGGCGAACGTGCCGGCATCATCTTGATTGCGGCCGGTACGACCCTCGGTGTCTTTGTTCAGATGGCATGTCAGATTCCCGCGCTTGGCAAGCACGGCGTGCATCCCCATATCCATATCGACTTTAAGGACCCCGCGCTGCGCCAGACGATTGCGCTCGGTATCCCGACGCTGCTCGCCACGGTGTGCATGTTTGTCTCGACTTCTATCACCAACGCTGCCGCGCTGGTGGTCCAGCCCGAGACGGGTCCTTCCGTCATCGCCTATGCGCGCCTGTGGTACACGCTGCCCTACGCGCTGATTGCCGCCTCGCTTTCGACGGCGCTCTATACCGAGCTCTCTCATGACGCACAGGAGAAGGATTACGACAGCGTTCGCACGGGCATTTCGCGTGGCGTCGCCCAGATGCTGTTCTTCCTGATTCCGTTCGCACTGTACCTGATTGTCTTCGCACGTCCGCTCAATATGATCTACTGTGCTGGCAAGTTCGATGAATCCGGCGTGGCGCTGGTATCCGAGTACCTTGTCTACCTGGCGCTCTCGCTGCCGCTCTACGGCGTGGTCGTGTTGATGCAGAAGAGCTTCTCTGCCTTGCTCGACATGAAGCCCTATAGCCGCTATTGCCTGTATTCCGCCATCGGCCAGGCCGGCTCGGTTCTGCTGTTTGGCGTTGTGCTGGGCTTCGGTATGCCGGCAATCGCGCTTTCGTATGTCGTCGACTACGTGATCTTGGTCGGTTGCTCGCTGTGGTGGCTGCGTCGTCGCCTGCGTGGCCTTCAGGTCAAATCTATCCTACATGGCGGTTTCTTTGGCCTTTTGCTCGGTGGCCTAGGTGCTGCCGCAGGCGCCGGCGTCATGTGGGCGCTTGAACACTTTGTCGGGGCACTTGGCGGCTCGATTCTGATTACTCTTGGCTACGTTTGCGTTGCGGGTGTCGTCTCGCTTGCTGTTACCTTTGGCCTTGCCGTCGTCCTTAAGATGCCCGAGGTCTCGGCGCTGATTCGTCGCAAGTAGGTGCGCGTGGCCGGTCACGACAACATACCAACGCTTGCCGAGCAGGTTTCGCGCGTTCCCACGCAGCCCGGCTGCTACCTTTGGAAAGACGCCAAGGGCGATGTCATCTACGTGGGCAAGGCGAAAAACCTGCGCGCCCGCATGCGTCAATACGTGACACTGCAGGATGAGCGTCAAAAGATCCCGCTGATGATGCAGCTGGTGGCGAGCTTTGACTACATCGTTGTCGAAACCGAGCATGAGGCGCTTGTACTCGAGCGCAACCTGATCGGCCAGTACCATCCGTACTTTAACGTCGACCTCAAGGATGACAAGAGCTACCCCTTTATCGCCATTACAAAGGGCGACCTGTATCCCGCGATCAAATACACGCGTGAGCGTCATAAGCCGGGAACGCGCTATTTTGGACCCTATACCGATAGCCGTGCGGCACGTGAGACGATAGATACGCTGCGCAAGGTTATCCCCATCTGCTCTGCATCCTGTGCGGAGTGGCGTCGTTGTCGCCGTACCATCGAGTCCCACAAGGGCGAGGAAGACATCGTCAATATGATTTGCGCACAAAACGGGCGTCCCTGCTTTGACTACCATGTCGGGCGCGGCCCGGGTGCGTGTATCGGCGCGATTTCCCCGGCAGACTATGCCAAGAACGTCAAGCGTGTCGAGCGCTTTTTGTCGGGCCATCGCAAGGATGTCGTCGATGAGCTGACCTCCGAGATGACGGATGCCGCCGAGGCGCTCGACTTTGAGCGCGCGGCACGCGTCAAACGTCGTTTGGAGGTCATCAGGGGTCTGGACGATCGTCAGCAAGTCGTTTTTCCCTCCAGTGTCGATATCGATGTCATCGGGTTCTATCGCGAGGAGACCATCTCCGCCGCTTGCGTCTTCGTCGTTCGCGAGGGCCGAACAGTTCGCACCTGCGAGTTCATTCTCGACAAGGGTCTTGATGTTGACGAGGAAGAGCTCCAGTCGGGCTTTCTTAAGCGCTATTACGACGAGACGGCTGATATTCCAGCTGAGGTCAACCTTTCCGTCGAGCTTGAGGATGCGGAGGCGCTGGGGGAGTGGCTTGCGGGCAAGCGTGAGCGTTCCTGCCATCTCCATAGGCCGCAGCGTGGCGAAAAGCACCGTCTGCTCGATATGGCATCCAAAAATGCGCGCCATGCCCTCATGCGCTATATGATGCGAACGGGGTACGCTGACGACCGCACCAATCAAGCGCTCCTGGAGCTCGAAAGTGCGTTGGCGCTGCCATCGCCGCCGTTGCGTATCGAGTGCTTCGATATCTCTACACTGCATGGCACCTTTACGGTCGCCTCGATGGTGGTGTTTACCAACGGGCGCGCCGACAAGAGCCAGTACCGTCGTTTTAAAATTCAGGCCGAATTGGACGAGGCAAACGACTTCGTGTCGATGTCCGAGGTTTTGGGACGACGCTATGCTCCCGAGCGCATGGCCGACGAGCGCTTTGGCTCGCGCCCCGATTTGCTCGTTGTCGATGGCGGTAAGCCGCAATTGACCGCTGCGATCAAGCAACTTGAGGCTCTTGGGCTCGATATACCAGTTTGTGGCTTGGCGAAGGCCGACGAGGAAGTTTTTGTGCCTTGGGACGAGACTCCTGTCGTGCTGCCGACCGGGTCTGCTTCGCTCTATCTAATTAAACAGGTACGCGATGAGTCCCACCGATTTGCCATCACGTTCCACCGTGAGTTGCGCGATAAAGCCATGACGGTTTCGGTACTCGATGACGTTCCGGGCGTGGGACCCACCAGAAAACGTGCCCTTATGCGCCATTTTGGCTCGATGAAGCGTTTGCGCGCGGCGAGCGAGCAAGAGATCGCGGAAGTTCGCGGCATACCTGCCGATGTTGCCAAGGCGGTCCACGAGGCGCTCGTTGCATGGAATGCCGAGCGCGCCGAGGCGGCGGCTGGCCATTCCGATAGCTAAACACGAGCCTAAACAACTGATATACATGATTGCGCGATTTTCAACCATTTATTTCGCCATGATTGCCTGCTGGTTTCGGGTTTTATTAACGCTAAAACGTTTGACTAACCCAAGCGAAAACCCTGCTATCCTGCGGGTTGACGAAGACTGATATCTCACCTCGCCGATACATACTGTCTGTCGAATCATTTGTCAATGAATTCGGTGAACGGTAGTAAATACCGTTCAAGCGTATGTATGTATCGGTCGCCGAGCGCGGCACCTCAGTTGGGTTCGTCGGTAGGTAAGGTATATATCGTCCGCAAGTTGCGCGGGGGCAAGTCTAGGTGCTCCCGGGTAAGATTCTCTATTGATAGGAGAAGACATGGCCATCATCAACAAGGGTATGTCCAGGCGTTCGTTCCTCGGCCTCACCGGCAGCGCCGCTGCTGTCGCAGGGCTTGGTCTCACCGGCTGCGGTGGCAGCTCTAGCGACGAAGGTTCCGCTTCCGGTTCCACCGATTCCGCCAACCGTGGCGGCGGCGTGATCACCGCTGGTTCCGCTTACGCTCCGTCCAGCTTCGACCCCGCCAGCACCGGCTCCGCTGTGGGCCTGGGCGCTAACTGGCACGTCATCGAGGGTCTTTACGGCATCGATTACCACGACTACAGCACCTTCAACGAGCTCGCCACCGACGATCCCAAGTCCGTAGACGACACCACCTTCGAGGTCACCATCCGTAAGGGTGCCAAGTTCTCCGATGGTACCGAGGTCACTGCTGACGACGTCGTTGCCTCCTACACCGCTTGCGCTGCTTCCGCTACCTATGCTCCGTTCTTCCAGCCCTTCGAGTCCATCGAGGCCAAGGACGCCAGCACCGTAACGGTCAAGACCAAGGTCCCCAACTTCTCCCTGCTCAAGGATCGTCTGGCCATCATCCGCGTTACCCCGGCTACCCAGGCCGAGGAGGATCGCGCCAAGCAGCCGATCGGTTCCGGCCCCTGGATGTACGACTCTATCTCCGATACCGAGATCACCCTGGTTCCCAACCCCGAGTACAACGGTGAGTATGCTGCCGAGGATAAGAAGATCCAGTACAGCATCCTGACCGACCCCACCGCTCGCGTTACCGCTCAGCAGGAGGGCTCCACGCTCGTTATGGAGCTCGTTACCGCTGACGCCGTCGACCAGCTCGAGAGCGCCGGCTGCAAGATCGATAACGTTCAGGGTTTCGGCACCCGCTTCATCATGTTCAACGTCGCCAAGGAGCCTTGGAACAACGTCAAGGTCCGTCAGGCCGTCATGTACGCGCTCGACACCGAGAAGATGATTACCAACACCTTCGCCGGCCTTGCTACCGCTGCCAGCTGCTACCTGCCCAAGAGCTTCACCAACTATCATGAGGCTTCCACGGTGTACAAGACTGACGCCAAGAAGGCCAAGAAGCTCATCGAAGAGTCTGGCATCACCCCGGGCGCCATCACCCTGCGCACCACCGACAACGAGCAGATTAAGGGCATGGCCGCTCAGGTCAAGAACGACCTCGACGCTCTCGGCTTCGATGTGACCATCCAGACCGATACCTCGCCGGCCACTTACGCTGCCATCGACGGCGGCGAGGCCTACGATATCCTTCTCGCTCCTGGCGATCCGTCCTGCTTCGGCGCCGACCCCGACCTGCTGCTCAACTGGTGGTACGGCGACAACGTCTGGATGCAGACCCGTTGCCCGTGGAAGGAGTCCGCTGAGTGGCAGAAGCTCCACAGTCTCATGGACGAGGCTCTTGCCGCCGAGGGCGACGAGCAGCAGAAGAAGTGGAACGAGTGCTTCGACATCATTGCCGACAACGCTGTTCTGTATCCCGTTGTCCACGTCAAGACCGTTTCCGCTTCCTGGGACGATCCGTCCACCGCGCCCAACGGCGAGGCCCTCGATGGCTTCAAGGGCATCGGCACGACGAGCATGTCCTTCAGGGGCGTCGCGACCGTCAAGGCCTAAGACTCGCTTGAGTCATATGTGGGGCGTCGGTCGTAAGGCAACGTCCTCATAGTTAAAACAAAGACCCGGGCGGCCTCGATGTCGCTCGGGTCTTGTAATGAGTATCCATACTCATATACCAGTTGGTCCTACCGACAAAAGAAAGGGGAGAGAACGTGAACAACTTTCTACGTTTGATTGGAAGGCGTCTCGTGGCGCTGCCGATCATGGCATTGGGCGTCACCGTCCTGGTGTTCTTCCTTATGTCGTTCTCCAAGACCGACCCCGCCTATACGGCGTTGGGTGACGGTGCCTCGCCCGAGGCGGTTGCCGAGTACCATGAGAAGTATGGTCTGGACGACCCCTGGCCCGTGCGCTACGTGCGCTATATGGGCGATTTGATCCATGGTGACATGGGCACCTATGGTGCTGCTCGCAACTCCGTTGCCAAGCGCATCTCCACGGCCCTGCCCGTCACGATGCAGCTGACCTTCATCGGTCTTGCCATCGGCGCGGTCGTCTCGTTTTTGCTCGGCGTCATCGCGGCACTGTATCGCGATAAATGGCCGGACCAAGTGATCCGCGTCTTCTCCATCGCCGGCTTGGCAACCCCGTCGTTCTGGCTTGCCGTCCTGTTGATCCTGCTGTTCTCTTCCTACCTTAAGGTGCTCCCGGCGTCCGGTGCTCTGCCTCACTTCACCACCAACCCGGCTGGCTATCTGGGACGTATGATCATGCCCGCTATCGCCCTGGCATTCCCGCTGACGGGCCAGATGACTCGTATCGTGCGTACCGCCATGGTCGAGGAGCTCGACAAGGATTATGTCCGCATGGCCCGTGGCGCCGGCGTTCCCGAGAAGGTCGTCGTCGGTATCAACGTTCTTCGCAATGCGCTGATCACCCCGGTCACCACCCTCGGTCTTAAGATCGGTTACCTCATGGGCGGCGCCGTCGTCATCGAGGTTATCTTCAACCTCCCCGGCATGGGCACCGCGATTCTGCAGGGCGTTCAGGGCAACGAGGCGAACCTGGTTCAGGGCGTCGTCATCGTCGTTGCTCTTGCCTTCATCATCATCAACATCGTGGTTGACATGCTCTACCTGCTCATCAACCCGCGCATCAGGACGGTGTAGATTATGGTAAAGATTCGAGAGAAGCAAACCGAGCAGCTCGAGAAGGCTGCCTCCAAGGGGCTCAAGCTCGGTGGCTGGAAGAAGATGACGCTGTCTTCTAAGATTGCCGCCGTCGTGCTGGCACTGGTCGCCCTGACCGCGATTCTGGCGCCCCTTCTTGCCCCCTATAGCCCGGTCGAGATTTTCACTGCTCGCCAGGCTCCCGGCAATGGATTTATCTTCGGTACCGACGATAAGGGCCGCGACATCCTGTCGCGTATGCTTTACGGTGGCCGTTACTCGCTGATCATCGGCTTCGGTGCTACTGCCATGGCTCTGGTCTGCGGCTCGGTCGTGGGCGCCCTCGCGGCGGTTTCGCGCAAGTCCGTTTCCGAGGCGATCATGCGCATCCTGGACATCATCATGTCCATCCCGGGCATCGCCCTCGCGGCCGTCTTCGTCTCCATCCTGGGCAACTCCGTGCCGTCGATCATCTTCGCCATCGGCTTTATGTACACTCCGCAGATTGCCCGTATCGTGCGCGCCAACATCGTGTCCGAGTACGGCGAGGACTATGTCCGCGCGGTCATCGTTTCCGGCGCCAAGGCTCCGTGGATTTTGATCAAGCATGTTCTGCGTAACTGCATCGCCCCGATCATGGTCTTCACCGTTACCCTAGTCGCCGACGCCATCATCTTCGAGGCCTCGCTGACCTTTATCGGCGCTGGTATCCAGGAGCCCACCGCTACCTGGGGCAACATCCTCGCCGACGCCCGCGGCGGCGTGCTCGCTGGCCGTTGGTGGCAGGCGCTGTTCCCGGGTCTGGCCATCATGATCACCTGCCTGGCGCTCAACATCCTCTCCGAGGGCATTACCGACGCCATGGCCGCTGCTCCCTCCGCCGCCCTGGATCCGACCGACTCCTCCAAGCGCCGCGAGGCCGACCTGCTGGTCTCCGACCCCGTTCGCGCTTACAAGGAGCAGGCTCAGTCCCTGTCCGCCCGTCTTGGCGCCCTGCGCGATGTCGAGCTCAAGCGTAACGACCGCCATGTGCCCGATGAGTCCGTTGAGCCGATCCTTTCGGTCCGTGATTTCTGCATCCAGTTTGAGCACCACGGTGATATCAACGTCGTCGACCACGTCAACTTTGATGTCCGTCCCGGCCAGACCATGGGCCTGGTCGGTGCGTCCGGCTGCGGTAAGTCCATCACCACGCTGGCCATCATGGGCCTGACCGACGATGACGAGCATCTTTCCGGTGAGGTTCTCTGGGAGGGCCGCGATCTGCTCAAGATGAGCAAGAAGGAGTGGTTCGGCCTGCGCGGTACCGATATCGCCATGGTCTATCAGGACGCCCTGTCCTCGCTCAACCCCTCCATGCTCATTTCCGCCCAGATGAAGCAGCTCACCAAGCGCGGCGGCACCCGTAGCGCCGAGGAGCTCCTGGAGCTCGTGGGCCTCGACCCCAAGCGTACGCTCGAGAGCTATCCGCATGAGCTTTCCGGTGGTCAGCGTCAGCGCGTTCTGATTGCTATGGCCCTTACCCGCGACCCCAAGCTGGTCATCTGCGACGAGCCCACGACCGCTCTGGACGTTACCGTCCAGAAGCAGGTCATCAAGCTGCTTAACGACCTTCAGGCCAAGCTCGGCTTTGCCATGATCTTCGTTTCGCACGACCTGGCACTGGTCGCCGAGGTCGCTCATAACATCACGGTTATGTACGCCGGTCAGGTTATCGAGCAGGCGCCCACCAAGGAGCTGCTCACCAACCCGATCCACGAGTACACCCGCGGTCTTCTGGGTTCCGTCCTGTCCATCGAGAGCGGTTCGGGCCGCCTGCACCAGGTGCCCGGTGCCGTTCCGAGCCCGCGCGATTTCCCCAAGGGCGATCGCTTCGCGCCCCGCTCGAGTCATCCGCGCATTGGCCTGGACACCCGTCCGGTTTTCAAGCGCGTGCCCGGCACCGAGCACTTCTATTCCGAGCTCCCCGACGAGGTGCTCAAGGCAAATGGTTTGACCCCTCACGCGGAGGTGATGTAGATGAGCGAGACCGCAGTCAACGGCGTCGAGCCGATCATCTTCCTTGATGACGTCCACGTCACCTTTAGGACCCGTACCGGCTCGATTCTGCACCCCAACCTGGTTCACGCCGTCCAGGGTGTAACGATTAAGCTCATGCCCGGTCAGACGATCGGCATCGTCGGCGAGTCCGGTTGCGGTAAGTCCACCACCGCCAACGTCATGTGCGGCCTGCAGGCCCCCACGAGCGGCAAGGTCTACTTTAAGGGCAAGGACGTTACCAAACGTACCGCCGAGGACCGTCGCCACATGGGTCGCGTCATCTCGGTCGTGTTCCAGAACCCGGCCACGGCGCTCAATCCCCGCATGGTCGTTCGCGAGCAGCTGCTCGACCCCATGCGCGTCCACAACCTGGGTACCGAGGCCGAGCAGGAGAAGCGCGTCAAGGAGCTCCTGGAGCTCACCGGTCTGCCCAGCTCCGCCGCCGAGGTTCTTCCCGGTCAGCTTTCGGGCGGCCAGCGTCAGCGCGTCGCAATTGCCCGTGCCCTGTCGCTGAACCCCGATGCCATCATCGCCGACGAGCCCACCTCGGCTCTGGACGTTTCGGTCCGCGCACAGATTCTGAACCTGTTGACCGACCTTAAGAAGGAGCTCGGCCTGGCCATGGTGTTCATCAGCCATGACATCCAGACGGTCCGCTATATCTCTGACGACATCATCGTTATGAATGGCGGCAAGATCGTCGAGCAGGGCGAGGCCAAGCAGGTCTTCCAGCACCCCCAGGACCCCTACACCAAGATGCTGCTCGGCGCTGCGCCGTCGCTGCTGCATCCCAAGCTCGGCGAGTAGCCTCGCTTTCCCTCCCGTGCGCCCGGTTCCCTT
>URVD01000006.1 GCA_900551195.1 uncultured Collinsella sp. | reverse complement strand
GCGATATATTGTCCTATATATTCCTCGGGCAACTCTGTCGGTGCGAAATGCGGCATCACCCGTGCCCGAGCCAGAGCCCGAACCCGAGCCAGAAAGTGCGACCGTCAGCGTAATCGTGCTGTCGGTGGACTGCTTGCCAGTGGGGGAGACGCCCGTAACGGTGGCATCCTCGTTACCGCTTACGGGATTGCCGTTCTGGTCACAGAAGCCGATGTTATAGAAACCGGCGTTGTTGAGCGCGGTGACGGCGGCGGAGATGCTCTTGCCGTACAGGTTGCCCGGAACACTGGCCTTGCCGGACTTCTTGGCAATGACGACGGTAATCGTGGCGCCAGGCTTCTGCTTGCCGCTGGGGTTCCAGCTAATCACGGTGCCCTCGGTAACCGAGTCGTTCTCCTGGTAGCTCACGTCGACGCCAAAGCCTGCCATATCGAGGGCGTTGCGCGCCTGGGCCTCGGTCATGTCGGTCAGATCGGGGACGGACGTGGTATCCGGGCCGCTCGAGACCTTGTACGAGATGGTCGTGCCCTTCGCGACTTCCTTACCGGCTTCGGTGCCCTGCTCAAAGACCTGGCCCTCATCGGCCTCGTTGGCCTCCTCGGAGGCGTTGCCCTTCAGGCCAACGCTTGCCAGCGCGGCCTCGGCCTGGTCCTTGGTCAGGCCGACAAGCCGGGGAACCTCAACCTTCTCGGAGGGCTTGGGGCCCTTGGAGATTACCAGGTTCACCTTGGTGCCCTTGGCCTTCTTGGTGTTGCCGTTGGGCGTCTGCTCGGCGACCTTGCCCTCGTCGACATCGTCGTTGTAGCTTTGGTCGATGGTGCCGACCTCGAGGCCGGCTTCCTTGATCAGCTCGACGGCAGTCTGCTGGTCCTTGCCCAGCACATCGGGCACGGTGACCTGCTCGCCGCCAAAGAGTCCTGTGGCAAAGGCCACCACGATGCCGATGACGGCAACGGCTGCCACCACGGCGGCGATGATCTTGTTCTTGTTGGATTTGGGCTTTTCGACCTCGTAGGAGCCGGTGGAGCCCGAAACCGAGCTACGGGCGGTATTCTGGCCGCTCACGCCCGAGACGGGACGCACCATGGCGCGCGTCTGATCGGAAAGCTCGCGAGTCTTGGTGGCGCCCAGCTCACCGGGGGCACCGATGATGCGCGTGGGCTCCGAGACGTTGACGGCACGGCCCGACAGGTAGCTGTTGAGCACCTGACGAAGCTCGTCGGCGGTCTGGAAGCGGTTTGCCGGGTCCTTCTCCATGCACTTGAGGATGATGCGCTCAAGGTCGGCGTCGACACCGGAGTTGATCTGGCTCGGCGGAATAGGCAGCTCGTTGACTTGCTTGAGTGCGACCGAGATGGCGTCGTCACCGTCAAAGGGAACGCGGCCGGTGGCGCACTCGTACATCACGACGCCCAGCGAGTAGATATCCGAGGTGGGGCCGAGGTCCTGACCGCGGGTCTGCTCGGGGCTGACGTAGTGGGCGGTTCCCAGCACGTTGTTGTCTTGCGTGAGGTGGCTGTTCTTGGCGCGCGCGATGCCAAAGTCCATCACCTTGATGTTGCCGTCGGGCAGCACCATGATGTTCTGCGGCTTAATGTCGCGGTGGATGATCTCGTGCTTGTGGGCGACCGAAAGCGCGGAGCTGATCTGCGAGCCGATCTGGGCGACCTTCTTGGGGTCGAGGGCGCCGTGGCTCTTGATGCCGCTCTTAAGGTCGGTGCCGCGCAGGTACTCCATGACGATGTAATAGGTGTCGCCGTCCTTGCCCCAATCGTAGACGCCCACGATATAGGGGGAGGAGAGACCGGCTGCTGCCTGGGCCTCCTGCTTAAAGCGTGCGGCGAAGGTTGCGTCGCCAGCATACTGCGGCAGCATGATCTTGACGGCAACCGTGCGGTCGAGGACCTGGTCCTGTGCACGGTAGACGGTCGCCATGCCGCCTGTTCCCACCTTATCCTTGAGGAGGTATCTTCCCCCGAGGACCCTCTGTTCCATTCCTGCTCCTAACATAACTATTCGCTCAACGATGTGTGTAGTACCTACGATGTGGCCGCTGGGGCCGTGTGGCGCGTTGCCGCTAACTCTTCGGCCGCGGCGCGCCTCGGGTGTCCGATTCGATCATGGGCATCACGCTCCCTGTGCGGCAAGCGCCGCGGTCAGGACGATACCGGCGATCTTGGCGGCCTTGACGTCATGCTTGTCGAAATCCTCCAAGGCCACCGAGATGGCGACCGTGGGTGAATCGTAAGGTGCAAAGCCAACGAACATCGAGTTGACGTTGGTGCCGCCGGTCTCGGCCGAGCCGGTCTTGCCGGCGACCTTGACGCCGGGGATCTGGGCATCGGTGCCGGTGCCGGACTGGACGACGGCAAGCATGGCCTGCTTGACCTGGTCGGCCGTGGCGGAGCTGACGGCCTGACCCAGCGAGCGGGACTGCGTGGTCTTGACCACGGTTCCGTCCGGGGCGAGTACCTGGGCTACAAAGTACGGGTCCATGACCACGCCGCTGTTAGCGATGGCGGCGGCAATCACGGCGTTTTGCATGACGGTGGTCTGCGGGCCGGGCGTGTGGTCCATGCCGACAGGCTGGCCGGCGCCGGCCCAGGCGGTCTCCCACTCGGTCATGAGCGACGGGTCGGCCATGATGGAGGCCGCGGAGGTCAGGTCCTGGCCGAGCTTTTGGCCGTAGCCAAAGGCGTTGGCAAACTGTACGAGCGTGTTTGCGCCAACTTCGTTTGCCACCTGGCCAAAGACGACGTTGGAGGACACGGCAAAGGCCTGCTGCAGGCTGATGGTGCCGTAGCTCTCGTTGGCATAGTTGGTGACCGGTGCGTTGCCGATGTCCATGGAGCCGGGCGCCTGGTAGGTGCTGGTAAGGCTGGCGGCACCGGTCTCGAGTGCCGCGGAAAGCGTAACGACCTTAAACGTTGAGCCCGGCGTGTACAGCGCGTCCATGGCGCGATTGTACATGGAGCCGTCCTCGCCGCCGCCCGTCTGCAGCAGGGCATCGATGTTGGTGTTGTCGTAGGTGGGCGAGCTGGCACATGCGAGCACCGCGCCGGTACGCGGGTCGATGACCACTACAGCGCCCTTAAAGCCCTTGAGTGCCTGCTCGGCAGCCGTCTGGATGCGCGAGTCGATGGTGAGCTTGGCGGTGTTGCCCGGCTGGGTCTGGCCCGCGAGCGACGCGATGGCGTTGTTCCAGCTGGAGTAATCCTTAGAGCCGGTGAGCGTGTCGTTCATGACGCTCTCGATGGCGGTGGTGCCATACTGCTGGCTCACGTAGCCAACCACGTGCGCTGCCAGGTTACCGTTGGGGTAGGAGCGTACGTAGGTGCCGTCCTCCTGTTGCAGCGACTCGGCCAGCGTCACGCCGTCGGACGTGATGATGGAACCGCGCTGGATGTACTTGGAGCGGGCGATGGTGTGGTTGTTGGTCGGCATGTCCTGATAGTCCTTGGCCTTGATGACCTGGACATAGGTGAGGTTGCCGATAAGGATGGCGAACAGCGCCGTAAAGGCGAGCACCGCGCGGGTTAGACGGTTGGCGAGCGCCACGCGGCCGAGCACACCGGATTCAGGTGTGTCGAGCAGGCGACGGCGCATACGCGAGCCGACGGAATGGCTGCCGCTGCCGTAGGAAGACGAGGTGGCAAAGCGCGTGCCCGTCGGGGCGGCGGCAGATGCGACCTGATCATCGGTGATGGCGGCCATGGTGCCGGTGCCGGTAAGCTCGGCCTCGCGTCCGGTCGCCTCGTCACCGGCGCGCAGCAGGAGCGCGACGATGATAAAGCTCGCCAGCAGCGAGGAGCCGCCCTGGCTCATAAAGGGCAAGGTGACGCCGGTCAGCGGGATCAGGCGGGTAACGCCGCCAACGATCAAGAAGGCCTGGAAGCTGATGGCGGCCGTAAGGCCCGTGGCGCTAAAGGCGGCGAGGTCGGATTTAGCGCGGGCAGCCGTGGTGAGGCCACGCACGGCAAAGAGCATAAACAGGATGAGCACGGCGCCGCCGCCCAAAAGACCCATCTCCTCGCCGATGGCCGAGAAGATAAAGTCGGACTCGACGACGGGGATGTTGTTGGCCATCCCGTTGCCGATGCCAACGCCGACCAGACCGCCGTCGGCAAGCGAGAAGAGCGACTGGACGATCTGGTAGCCCTGGCCCTGGGCGTCCTTAAACGGATCGACCCAAACCTGGAAACGCACCTGAACGTGCGACAGGAACTTGTAGGCGCCCACGGCTCCAACGGCTAAGAGCGCAAGGCCGATAACGACATACGAAAAGCGCCCCGTGGCAACGTAGAGCATCAGCAAGAAGATGGTGTAGAACAACACGGCCGAACCCAGGTCGCGTTCGAAGACGACGACGAGCAGGCACACACCCCACACGGCAAACAGCGGCAGCAGCAGTCGCAGGCGAGGGATCTTAAAGCCCAGGATCTTGCGGTTGGAGATGGAGAGTAGCTCGCGGTTCTCGGCCAGGTACCCGGCCAGGAACAGCACGATAAAGACCTTGGCGAACTCGCCAGGCTGGATGGTAAAGCCCGCGATGCGAATCCACAGCTTGGAGCCCGAGATCGTGGTGCCGATAAAGATAGGCAGCATCAGCAGAATGATGCCGATGATGCCAAAGGTGTACTTGTAGCGCATGACCACGTCGAGGTTTTTGACTAGTGCAAGCGTTCCCACCATGAGCGCCACCGAGACAAACAGGATGATGAGCTGTGAGATGGCGAGAGCGGGGGCGAGACGCGTCACGAACGTGATGCCGATGCCCGAAAGTATAAATACGATGGGCAGGATGGCGGGGTCGGCACCGGGCGCCAAGATGCGCACGGCAATGTGGGC
Organism: uncultured Collinsella sp.; assembly: GCA_900551195.1. GTDB lineage: Bacteria > Actinomycetota > Coriobacteriia > Coriobacteriales > Coriobacteriaceae > Collinsella. The sequence goes on along the minus strand of URVD01000006.1, from coordinate 14,711 downwards.
CGCGGCAAAGGCGGCAAAGAGGCCGATCGGTACGGCGAGCGTCTCAAAGGAGATGGCAGCGCCCGCGGTGAGGACGTACATCGCATACAGCAGGATGACGGGGAACGCCGAGGCGATGAGCAAGAGCAGTTCGGTGTTGCGGCGACTCATAAGCGGCACTCCCTTTCTAATTCTTATCGGAGGCTTCGGCCTCGGCGGACTGTTCGGCGGTTTTCTCGGAATCTGATTCGGAGGTCGATCCCTGGTCGGTGTTGTCGCGAATCGTTTGCGCGTCGATCACCTGGCGGGTCTGCTCCTCGTCGATCTGGTGGCGGTACTTGGATATCGTGTCCTGCGCATCGTCGACACTTGTTTGCGGAATGCCCGCCTTGAGGCGGTTTTGCGTGTCTTCGGGCAGGTCGGACAGCTTGATACTGGTTTCGCTTTCGAGCCAGTGGAGCTTGAGTCCGAGCGGCTTGCCGGGCAGGCCGCGCCAGACGGCGACATTGCCCTGGTAGGTACCCAGGTAGTACGAGCCGGTGACACCCGTGTAGGCCCAGATGGCAGCCGCCAGCACCAAGACGAGACCTAAGACGACGCCGATGGTGACGTTGCGGCGACGCACGCGTTGCGCCTCGCGCATAACGCCATCGTCAACCAGGTCAACGACTACTACGGTCACGTTGTCGTGGCCGCCGGCGGCAAGCGCCGCGTCCACTAGGTTGTCGACGCAGATTTGCGCGGTTGAGGACTGCGTGGCGATGTTCTCGATATCGCTATCGGGAATCATGCTCGAAAGGCCGTCAGAGCACAGTATCAGGCGGTCGCCTTCCTCGATATGCAGAGTGAAGTGGTCGGCATACATGGCGGGGTCTGAGCCCAGCGCACGGGTGATGACCGAACGGTTGGGGTGGACGCGAGCCTCGTCTGCCGTGATCTCGCCGGCGTCCACGAGCTCCTCAACGTAGGAGTGGTCGCGGGTCACGCGGATGAGCGTGCCCTCGTGGAGCAGGTAGGCGCGAGAGTCACCCACGTGGGCGATGGCGAGCGTGTCGTTTTCGATATAGGCGCAGGTGGCTGTGCAGCCCATGCCGGGCTTGCCCAGGCCATTCAAGGCAGCCTCGATTACGGCGGCGTTGGCTGCCTCGACGGCTGCCGCCAGGCGTGCGGCGTCGGCAGACTGTGGGGCCGTCTTGGCAATAGTCTCGACGGCGATGGAAGAGGCTACCTCGCCGGCGGCGTGACCGCCCATGCCGTCGCATACGCAAAAGAGCGGCGACTGCACCAGGTAGGAATCCTCATTGTGCGGGCGCACACAGCCAACGTCGGAGCGGGCGCCCCACATGAGTTGCGTGGTGGTGCCGGCATCATAGGTCGAGTCGGTCTCGATGCGCTCCTCGGTCAGGGGCTCAAAGCTCATGGTCGAGCCGGGGTCTTTGAGCTTGGCCTCAACGGCGGCAACGTCGATTTCGGCTGTGTCACCGGGAGAGACGGTGTCGGTCTCGGCGTTTGATTCGGAATCGCCGGTGTCCGGGGAGCCGGGCTCCTCGGGCGCGCGGGCGGTCGACTCGTCGTCTTGCGGGCTGACGTCTATAGGCTCGGGCGCCGGCGTAGACGCGGGCGCAACCTCGGATGCCGGGGCTATGGGAAACGCCGGCGCGGCGGGCTCGGGTGCCGCAAACACCGCAGCGCTCTCGTTGATTGCCGCGGCGACGGGCTCTGCAAAGTGAGCCGGCGCCGGGGTTGCTTCGGGCACTGTGGGCTGTTCCGCAGCATGTGCGCCGATGGGCGCCGCTACGGCATCCTCTTCGTCCTCGTTATCGGCGAGATCCGAAATATCATGCGTTACATGCGAAAGAGGCAGGGAGAACACGGTGTCCTCGGGCTCCACGGGTGCGGAGCCCGCCGGAGCGGCGTGGGCCGGCGCAGCTGTGGCGGCGGCCGGTGCCTCGGTCATAGTTGCGGACTTGTTCTCCTCGTCGATCATCGACGGTTCACCTTCATGACCACATCGCCAATCTGGACTTCGTCGCCCTCGCGCAGCGTCGCGGGCTCCACGAGCTGGCGGCCGTTGACGAGCGTGCCGTTAAGCGAGTTGAGGTCCTCGATGATGAGCGCCGGGCCCTGCAGCGAAAAGCGCGCATGCGAGGCCGAGACGAACGGTTCGTTGATGCAGATGTCCGAAGATGGCGAGCGACCGACGATGACGGGGCCGAGCATGTCTACGTGGATGCCACGGATGCCGCGCGGGCCCTTGTCCACATCGATCGTCCAGATAGCCGAGTCGCGGCGCTGTCCGCGCACAAGTCCCACGCCGGTCTTCATGACGGCGAACAGGAAGATATAGAGCAGGGCGACCAGGACGATGCGGCCTGCAAAAAGGACGATATCGATGTTCATAAGAGACTATCCCCTAAATTCAAAGGTGCTCAGGCCAAACGTCAGCAGATCGCCGTTGCGCAGCGGGCAGCGCGTAATGCGGCGGTTGTTGACGAGCGTGCCGTTGGTGGAATTGAGGTCCTCGATCGACCAATCCGAGCCCGTAAAGGTGAGCTGGGCGTGGCGGCGCGACACGTTGGGGTCGCGCAGGGCAATATCGGAAACTGAGCGCTCGCGACCGATAGTCACCTGTGCGGAGGTGATGCTATGGCTCTCGCCGCTCACGACGTCGACGAGCTGGGCGAGCGGGCGCTGCGGGGCGCGAGTGCTCGCCATGTTGGAGGCGATGCCGGCTGCGGCGCCTAGGCCCACGGCGGCACCGGTCGCGGCGGCTCCGCCCATGCCGGCAAGCGCGTCGCGCGAGACGGTCTGCGGCACCGGGATAGGAGCGGCGGCGGGGTCGGGGACGCTAGGCGCGAAGGGGTCTGCCACGGCAAGCGGGTCGGGAGCGGCGGCGCGAGGCGTCGGCTGCTGCTGGGGCATGGCAGCGGGGCGCTGCTGCTGCGGGGCAGCAAACTGCTGCTGGCCGGCGCGCGGGGCGCTGGCGGCACGGCTTGCCGCGGAGTTGTTCTGGCCCAGGCCGTTTTGATAGGCGCGCTCTTCTTCGTACAGGCGGCCGAGCGTGGGGGCATCGACGTTCTCGGCAAAGACCGAGAACTTGCCGGCGCGCAGCTGCGGATCGATCATAAAGCGCACGAGGGGCTCGCCGACAAAGACATAGCGGCGCTTTTCGGCCTGCGCTTTCACAAACTCGCGGACCTCGCGCGAAAGCTCGGGGTAGAACGGGGCGAGCATGGGATCGTCGTCGGCGGCGATCAGGATGGTATAGAGTGCCGGCGCCGTGTTGACGCCATTGATCACCAGAGTCTGATCCTCCATGTCGCGAGCGGCCTGCTTGGCAAGCTTCTTAAAGGAGAACGGGGCACGGGTGGCACCGAAGATGCCGGCCACGTGGTCCTCGAAGATGTTCAGGAAGTTCACGAAAGATCACTCTCCGTATAGGTTCTTTGGTATCCGAGCAAATATAGGCATATCCCAACGATTATAGAGGATAGGATTCCCGCAACCGCCGCCTTGGCGATGACCGCGGCTGCAAGGCTGGCAATTTCCATATGGTGTGCAAGACAGGACGCCGCTGCGCAGCCGATGCCGGCGACAGCGATGGCGGCGATTGCGGCAAGGTTTGATCCCTGATCGGCACGCTTGGCATGGGCATTGAGCAGCGCAGATGACGCTGCGGCAGTTGTCGCGACCAGCACAAAGGCAGCCCAAAGGAGCGGGTCTCCCAGCGCTGCGGCAACGTTACCGAGCCCCAGCACGCCTTCGGCTGAAAGCGCGATCGTGGCCAGACGGGCAAAAAGCGCGCCCATGCCCGTTGCCGCGGCGGCGCTTGCCGGGCCGAGCCAAAATGACGCGACGCCGGCGGCGACCCCAGCTGCCAGGAAGGTATTGCCGGTCAGACAGCCAAGCGCGAGTGCACAGGTGAGCGCGGCGCTCGCGGCAGCCTCGGTGCGACCCCAGGCGATCCACCAACCGGACATGGCGGCAGCAAAGATCACCGCGACGGGCAGCATCGACAGGATGCCCTGTGCCTGCATGGTGGCGTTGGCCATGAGCACCAAAAAGCCCACAGCCGAGATGGCCGAGCCAATCTGGGGGGCCAGGCCAGCCGCCGCTCCGATCGCGATGGCCGCAATGACCAGGCCGGGAAGCGCCGCGACCCCGGCCGTTTGCATCAGCAAAAAGCTAAAGGTGCCGCACGTTAGCGCCGAGATAGCGCGCATGGTGTAGTCGCGCGCATGGCTCCAGCGCGTGCCCGCCCAGCCGAGTGCGGGGTCGACCTCGATGACGTCGTCCTCGTAGTGCGACGGCTCGATATCGTCGAGCTCCTGCTCGTCATCCGAAAGTTCGCCAACCATTTGCTCCAGGCTGCGACGGCCTTCGCGCACGCTGCCCAGACCGGCAAGGAGCTGGTCGCAAAATGCCTCGATGCTGTTGGGGCGGTCCTGCGGCATGGGGGAGAGCGCGCTCATGAGCGCGGCCTCGGCTCCCGAGGGAAAGTGTGGTATCAGCTCGCTGGGATAGGTGGCGCCGCCGATGATGCGGCCGAGCGAGTCGGCGGGCGTGGCCGCCATAAAGGGAGCGCTGCCGCACAAGCCCTCATAGATAACGCAGGCAAGGGCAAAGACATCGGCGCGTTCGTCGACCGTGCCGGTCTCGATATCGAGCTGCTCGGGCGGCATGTAGCCGATGGTGCCGCCGCGTGAGCCGCCAAAGCCACCGGCGGACGACAGCCGCGCCATGCCAAAGTCGGTGAGCTTTACATTGCCCGAGTGGTCGATGAGCACGTTGGCGGGCTTAATGTCCAGGTGGAGTACGCCATTACTGTGGGCGAAGGTGAGCGCCTGGCCCAGGGCATCGGCAATGGCCGCGGCCTCGTCAAAGGTAAGTGAGTGGCCGTCCGCGCGGTGCAAAAACTCGGCCAGCGACATGCCATCGACATATTCCATAACCAGGTAGGCATAGGCTGTGTCGTGCGTAAAGTCGATAACCTGCACGATGTTGGGATGTTGAAGCATGGCGGCAGTGTGCGCCTCGCGCAGGACATCCATGATGTCGCTAGCGGGCATGCCGGCACCGTTGATAAGGGGGATGCGTTTAATGGCGACGCGGCGGCGCAGGTGCGTGTCGCGGCAGATCTCGATGGAGCCAAAACCGCCGGTCGCAAGTGTCTCGAGCGGCTGGTACCGCTTGAGCAGCTCGCGAGAGCTGGTGCCCTCCAAAGGAACGTCCGGCGAGAACCGGGCGGTATGTTGCGAGAAAAGCGGCATGGCCAACCCTCGTGCGTTTAAAGTTCGTGTGCGAGCGGCGGGCGCGGGGCCGAGCCGTTCGCGGTGGCATAGATGCTGCTAGTGTAGCACGCTCGGGCAGATGGCGAGGATAGCGGGATGCGAGGTGGCCCGATCGATTCGGCCCGTTTCGGCTCGTTTGGAAAGCGCATCTCAGTTTTCAGCCAAATTATGGGATGCGCTTTCCAAATGGGGTGGGCTGCGGAAACTGCATCCCAGAATATTGCCCTGGAACGGGATGCGCTTTCCGAACCGGCGTCCAAAAGGAAACCGCATCCCGCTTTGATGTGGGGACTGCGAACAAAAGCCGGACCGTGATCTGGCGCGGATTGGAGTTCGCCTGAATCATTGATGCTGGCTGGTGTGAGAACAGAGATAAACGAGCGGCTCGAGCGATATAATGACACGCTATGGAGGCCGTATGCTCTTTTCCCGCCGTTCTGCTACATTTGCCTGCGCCATTGCGCTTGTCGTAATGGCGGTCACCCCTTATCACCGGTTTTCATCTTCAATCGGCCTAGCGTCAGGTGCAATGACCTGGCTCGTTATCCTGGGCGCATGCCTCGCGGCGTTTGTTCATGGTGCTGCGCTATGCAAGGGGGGAATGAGAAGGCCGAGGCATCTCGGTGCCATCGGTGTTTTCCTTGGTGTTATTGCAACGGTTCCCGAATGGGCCGACCTGGCTTTCTATGCTCGCGGAGACTCTATTCCAATCGTGTTTGCACCGATTTGGTTGTTACATGGCGTTTCGTGTGTCTCGTGCTTTGTTGGGTCGCTGCTTCTCTCATATGTTATTTGGGGCACGGCGGACTCTCCTTTGACGCAGAGGTCGACACGGACTGACGAAAGGGAAACTCGTCACCCGCAGGACGCGATTTTTACAGAAACAATAGCCGTCATGTCTTGCCTGCTGTTTTGCTGTCGAGTTTCATGGAGAGTCGTTCCCGAGCCATGGGGGATGCCCCCTGTAACGGCCGCGTCAATTGGCCTTGCGCTTTTAATTCCGTTGGTCTATCTCGCATTGACTGTGGCCCCGCCGTTTTGCCGCCCTCGTGCCTTTGGCCATGGGCGGCGCGACGTGTTTGCCTGTTCTGTGCTCGTAGCAGTTCCTATTGGTCTTATTCCGGCTGTTGAGGCGGCATACTTCGCAAGCGATGCCGTGGTCATTGCATTGCTGGCGATGGGGTCCGTTATCGCTGCTGCCTTCGTATGCATGTTGCTAAGGGGGAAACGGGACAACAATTCGGATATCGCCTGTGCGTCCGACACATTCGATGCGGGGGTGTTTTCCCCTGCCCTGTCGCCTAGAGAAGAGCAGTTTGTTCGACTGCTGCTCAAAGGGAAAACGCCGGCGGAAATTGCCAAGGAGACGGATACGAAGCCATCGACGGTGAGAACAACGCTTCACCGAGCATACGGGAAGGCGTCGGTTGCGGGCTCACGCGAGCTCGTGGCGCTGTTTGCGGGTGAGGGCGATACTGTAGGGCATGAGCTACCGCAGCGGCATGCTGACGATATAGTGGCATCAGCTCGAACGCGCCGGCTGTTTCGATACCTGCTCACATTATTCTTTATCCTCCTTGCGGCGGGGCCCTTGGTAATGGCGGATAGCGATTGGGGGTCCGGTGTTTCGCGGGCTGTCGCCTTTTCCCTCTTAAGCTACGCATTGGGTCTCGGACTGCTTCTGTCGCTACGCTACGCGGGTGGAAAAGCGAATCGTGGCGCTGCGCTGGATAGAGCGGGTGAAGCGATTTGGCTCGGAAGCCCGTACGTATGGGCGGTGCTATCTGCTGTGGAATGGTCTTTTATCTATATCGCGGCATTGATGTGCATACGCGTTCCGTTGATGGCTGTGCCGGTCCTGTTTTGCGGCGTGGCGTCTACGGCTTCGCTCGCTGTTGGGCTGCGTCCGTTTAAGGTGCATGCCCATGCTCGGGCTATCGTGCCGTTGGTGTCAATGGGCATGGTTGCCTTAATCTATGCGGTCGCTAGGGGGCGAATCCATGGACTTGCGGTGCTGACGGGGGTGCTGCTCACATATATAGTGATGCGAAGCTGTCCGCAGCGCAAAATGCTTGGGATATGGATGCTTTGCTTCGGGGCGACGGCTCCTGTTTGGGCTGTCTTGCTCAATATGGTGCAGGATCTGACGGTTTTCGAGCCGTTGTTCCTCGCGTCGTTGTTGGGGCAAAGTTCGGCTGTCAATGTCGTCGTGGCAACGGTGATTGTTTGCTGGTCTGTGCCCATGTTCGTTACGCACATCGCGCTCGCCCGCTCGGTTGAGGACGAGAAGGCCGTCTTGGAGTACCGGGCGAACGGGTCCACCGAAACGGCCCGCGTGCGCCAGCTGGCCCTGCTTACGTCGCGCTCCCTTTCTGATGTTCAGTCGCAAATTTTGCTGATGACGGCAGAGGGGGCAACGACAAAGGCCATTGCGGAGGATGTCGGTTACGCTGCATCTACGGTGCAAGCGCTGCGGTCTGCATCTTACCGCCAGTTGAAGATCAAGAATAAGGCGGAGCTAATTTTATTGTTATCGCAGGTAAATAACGTGTAAACGCCTGAGCAATCAACTCAATAGCGGGTGTTTACAGACATCTTTCTCTATTCATGCGAAGGTTGCCGTGCGTCGACGCATTGTTAACCGCTTTTGATTGGAGAAGGCCATGATTAAGCCAAGGAGCGCTATTGCTCGAATCGGAGTCGGCTTGGTGATTGCAGCTGGTCTGTCCCTAGGGGTTCCCGCTGCATCGTTTGCACAAGAGGAGTTTGACACCTCTCAGGTTTCCAGCATTACTCAAAACGCCGATACGGGAATTACGACCTGTACGAACAATGCCGATAAGGCATTTAGTTTTCAATGTGCCGGGACGAGTGCAACTGGCTACCGTCAAAAGGATGATTCCTCATCGCTCTATCTGGATATCCAGGGCCATACGGGAAATCCGCTTCGGTTATATACAGACGGTGCGTATAACACAAGCGGTAGCGGCAGCATGAATTGTACTCAGGGAACGTATCGTTCGAATCACAAGGGACAGTGGGAAATGTATAACCTCGTCCGTGAGAACGGGCGATCTGCGGCGCGACTGACTGCATGGGCGGAGTCTGGCTACGGCACTGTTATTGGTGTATGGAGCCCCGACTGCGTCGGGCATTTCCACAAGCTTCCCGCATAGTTGTTTGAAATGGCTCCCTTCCGGCTTTCTGGGTCGGAAGGGGGAGGAGGACGTATGAACCAAAAGCTCGCAAGATACGAACTGTCGAAAACGATTAGACGTCCAGCTTTTATCCTTGCTCTCTTGATTGCGGTCGCAGTTGCAATAGCTGCCGCGCTGGAGCCGTGGGCAAATTTGGAAAAAGAGCGCCACAACCTTCTTTCTTTTGGTTACGGCGTTGGCGTGCAAGCCGAAAATTATCTCGGTCAAACACGTGAAAGCAGCTTCGGTAACTGGATTGTTGTGAGCGCGAACGCGCCACTGTCTGCGTCGGTGTTTTTCTATGCACTGCCCCTGCTTGCAATGTTGGCTGGATCTTGGTCGTGTCTCTTTGAGCGTTTGAGTGGTTATGACATGCAGATATGCACGCGCGTTTCCAGAAAGGCGTACGTGAACGTAAAGATGCTGTCTGCTTTCCTCTCCGCGTTTACAGTGACTGCCATTCCTCTGCTCGTCAATTTCCTGATCGTCTCGATGCTTTTTCCTGCGTATCTTCCTCGGGTCGATGAGTCGACTTACGTAGGACTTTACCTGCATAGCTACTTCTCCGGTCTATTTTATTCGCATCCTTTGTCATATGTGCTCGCATACACGCTGTTCGATGCTGTCACGCTCGGGACTTTATCCATGGCTGTAACTGGCTTCTCAATTTTGTTTCGTAGCAGAATCAAAGCGATAATTGTCCCGTATCTGCTAATGGTTGCGTGGCATTTTGCAAATGGCTGGATCTTCGGCGTAATGGCTTGTGTGGGGTTTAACTGCAATATCCTCAACAGCATCAGGTCGGAATCGCTGAATAACTGGCCAGACATTCGAGCCGGTTTTGCGGAAATCATATTATTGACCCTTGCTTCGTTGGCTTTTTCTGGGGCGTGGAAAAGACGCGAGGTGGTCTGATGCTGTTTAGGCTGGTCGCCGCGGACCTGAGGACCGTTTTGAAGAAGAACATCATCACTTTTATTGCAATTGCGGCAGTGACCGTTGCGAACTTGGTGTACGCCTACGGATTGTCTTCTGTGTATGGGGTTAGAACGGATACCTTGGGGTTTGCGGATAATCTTGCGCTCGTGTTTGCCGGATCTGCTCCGTTTGAGCCTAGGCCCGGGGTCATGTTTGTGCCTCCGCTAGGATGGCTATTTCTCATTCTGCTTATTCTCTATACAACACTCGACTATCCGACCGAATCGTTGCACGGGTTTGGTTTGCAAGCGCTTGTTCGATGCCGGGCAAGAACCCTTTGGTGGGTCTCGCGTTTTATCTTGGTGGCGGCAGTAACGGCATTTTCACTGCTCGTGGTGGTTTGCTCTGTTGTGATTTGGAGCTTGGTGGTGAGCTCCTCGTTCAGCGCGGTCATTCATGGTGAGTCGCTTCAACTGGCTAATTTGGCGCCGTGGTTTCTCAAAGCTGCCGAGGCAGATGCGCTGCCGTTTTTCATAGGTCTCTTATTTGCTTTTGAGGCGCTTGCGTTTGCGCAGGCAGCGGTTGGGTTTGTGCTTGGGTCGTCAGTCTCGTTTGTGGTTTTAATGAGCTATCTGATCTGCTCGGCATATGCACGACATTGGGCGCTATTGGGTAACGCCTTGATGCTGTTGCGCTGGGGTGGAATTGTCAAAGAGGGAATCGCGGCGGGCTCGAGTGTCTTGTCATCAATTGGGCTTATGTCGTTATGCCTATCGTTGGGTGGACTGTGGTTTCGAAGGGCCGACCTTATAGAAAAGGGGGACAAGATATGAGTGTGATCGTAAGGGGCGTATCGAAGCGCATGGGTAAAAACGATGTCCTGCGCAACGTGTCCATCGAGGTTGACCCTGGGACTGTGGTCGGGCTTCAGGGGATAAACGGTTCGGGTAAGACCATGCTCATGCGAGCGGTTTGCGGGTTGATCAAGCCTACCGAAGGCGAAATCTCTATCGATGGCCAAAGGCTTGGGGCGGACATCTCGTTCCCGCCGAGTCTGGGGATGTTGATCGAGGCGCCTTCCTTTTTGGGATATCTGTCTGGCTACGACAATCTGAAGCTCATCGCTCAGATCAAGGGCGTTGCCACCCCCGAGGACATTCGCTCTGCCCTGCGGCTCGTGGGGCTCGATGCAGACGAAAAAAAGAAGTTCCGAGCATACTCGCTTGGGATGAAGCAGCGTCTGGGGATAGCTGCGGCAATTATGGAGAAGCCGAAGCTGCTTGTTCTCGATGAGCCAACGAATGCCCTCGACGAAGCGGGCGTTGAAATGCTCAAGCGCGTTGTGGCGATGGCGGCATCAACGGGTCGTGAGGTCCTTCTGTCCAGCCATGACGGAGAGGTGCTCGAGGAACTGGCCGATCGGGTTTACTGCATGCGCGACGGTGCCGTTGTGAAAGTTCGGGAAAGGTCGTGAGCGCGATGAAGAAGACCCTGTGGACGAGAAGATCGGCGCTCGCGCTTTTTTGCTGTGCTGCTGCCGGCCTTGCGGGCATGAGGGTGAGCGTCGTTAACGGGAACCGGACGGTCATTCCTGAGAAATATTACGCGGAGGGCGAATGGCTCTCGATGGATGGAGCGTTTCTGGGGTCGAAGGATGTGGTGACTGATGGGTATTCGTTTTGCATAGACGGGGCAGAGTTGCTCACGCCGCGCGAGTATCTCAAACGAGCACATGACGATTATTCAAAATATGGCACCGTGGATACGAAAACGAGACTGAAGGATGCCGACATCACGTGCGTTATCGCCGTAAAGATGCGTGTCAGAAATAGGGATAATATCGACGGTGGAATCAAAGCGTATGTTTGGCATCTGGTTCCGGAGTCTGCGCCAAACTATGATTTTGTAGTCAATACCGATCTGATAACGCAAGCCATGCCGGTCCTTGGCGGCTCTGCTGCGTTTGCCGTGGAGGTTGGGGCAGAAAACGAGTTGCTCGTCCCATTTATGATGCAGAACACCAACGACTATTTCGAAGGTTACGAGACCGTCCGTTTTGAGAAAGCATTTCCCGGGACTTACACGATGAAGATGACCGATCTGCCGGAGCGGAGGCTCTTAAGGTTTGAAGTGAAATAGCTCGAGAGCAAGGCAAAACGGGTCCATTGGCGGTACGCGCGCCCGATTCCAGGCGCCCCGGCCCGGAATCGGGCGCGGGACGAGGCGCCTTCGGTGTCGGCCGGCCTACCGCTTCTTCTTGCTCTTCTTCTGCTTGCGCTGCTTGCCCTTGGTCTCCTGGGGCTTGTCGCCCTGTTTTGCTTCGGCAGCGGCCTTTTCTGCCTTCATCTGCTTGCGTTTGGTCTCGATGCGGAGTTTTTTGTTGATGCGCGCCTTAAGGAAGGGACCGAACTGCTCGGCATCGCCGCGGACAAAGGTGTCCTTAGGGATCGTCACGCCCTGGTCGGCGAACATGGCCACAAAGATGCGCTCGCCGTCGAGCACGTGGTCGAGCTTTTCAAACGGGAAGAACTGCGACTTGCCGCTCGTGCCCCAAACCATCAGGCCGTCCTCGTTGGCGGCGACGCGGCGATAGCGGCCACCCATGGACTCGTCGGCCTCAACGGCGTCGATAAAGTCGCGGGCGAGGGTGTGGTGCAGGTTTTTGCTCCACCAGGCCAAAAAGGCGCCGAATACGATCAAGACGACGCCAAACTTGATCCAGTTGCCGCCGGCCACCAGCATGCCGATGCCGATGAGCGCGGCAATTGCCGCGGCGACATACAGCGAGCCGCGACGCCTGGGCGAGGCGACCAGGCGGGCGAAGTCGGTGACGAGGTCGTTTTCGTATTGGTACTCGTTGAGGTACAGGATGCCGTCGTCGGCTGCGGCCTGCTCCTCGAGCGCGACCTCGACCTGGTCGGCTGCTTCGGAGGGAACGAGGTTGCTCTCTGCGTCTGCCATGCTCTTTGGACTCCTATCGCGGCGGGCTCGCCGTACGGGTTATTATGGAATGCAGTATGCCGTGCGACCGCATGGCCGCCGCGGCAACAAGACTCAGTATACCCGGGGGAGCACCCATGGAATCGTTGTACCGAAAGTATCGCCCGCTCACCTTTGACTCCGTGGTGGGCCAGCAGCATATCGTCTCGACGCTCGAGCACGCCATCACCGAGGGGCGCCTGTCCCACGCCTACCTGTTCTGCGGACCGCGCGGCACGGGCAAGACCACCATGGCGCGCATTCTGGCCAAGGCGCTGCTGTGCCGCAATGCCGAGGCGGCGCGCGCCGAGGGTGCAAGCGGCTGCATGCCCGACGGTACTTGCGAGGAGTGCGAGCTCATTGCCGAGGGTAACCACCCCGATGTCTACGAGCTCGATGCCGCCTCCCGCACGGGCGTGGACAATGTGCGCGAGGAAATCATCAACTCCGTCAACTTTGCCCCGGTGCGCGGCAAGTACAAGATCTATATCATCGACGAGGTCCACATGCTCACGACGGCGGCGTTCAACGCGCTGCTCAAGACGCTCGAGGAGCCGCCGGCACACGTGATCTTTGTGCTGTGCACCACCGACCCGCAAAAGATTCTGGAGACCATCCTCTCGCGCTGCCAGCGTTTCGATTTCCATCGCATCGGCAACGAGGATATCGAGCGTCGCCTGGCATACGTGTGCGAGCAGGAGGGCTTCGATTACGACGATGAGGCGCTGGCTATCGTGGCGCGCCATGCCAAGGGCGGTATGCGCGACGCGTTGTCCACGCTGGAGCAGCTGAGCGTCTTTGGCAACGGTTCTGTGCATGCGGACGACGCCCGCTCGCTTTTAGGCGAGGTTTCGGACCAGATTCTGGGCGAGTTTTCCCGCGCCATTGCCGATCGCGATGTTGCCGAGCTCTATGGACTGATCCGTGCGCAGGTCGAGGAAGGAAACGACCTGCTGGAGCTGACGCGCGACCTGGTGGCGCATGTGCGTGACGTGTACGTTGCCTGCGTTGCCGGTGCCCGTGCCGAGCTGTTTGAGGGCGGCTCCGAGCAGGCCGAGGCGCTTGCTGCCGAGGCCGCTGCCTTTGGCGAGCATCCTGCCGACCGCCTGGCCCGTGTGCTGACGGTGCTCGACGATGCCGCACTGGAGATGAGGGGCGCGAGCGACGTGCGCCTGGTGCTCGAGATCGCCTGCACGCGCCTGGCACGTCCCGAGGCCGATTTAACGATTGAGGCATTGGCCGAGCGCGTGGCCCGCTTGGAGGCCATGGTTGCCAACGGCGCCGTGCCGGCGAGCGTGGCTGCTGCTCAGGCCGCCGCGCCTGCAGCATCCGTACCCGCTGCTGCCCAACAGCCGACGCTAATTTCGGGCGCTCGTGCTGCCGCTCCGGCGGCATCCGCTGCCCCCGCTGCTACGTCCGCGCGCCAGGGCGGTATGCCTTGGGACCGTGGTGCTGCTGTTCCGGCTGCCCAGCCTGCGTCCCGTTCTGCGTCCGTGTCAGCTTCCAAGCCTGCAGCGCCTGCACCTCAGCCTGCGCCGACTCCGACGCCTCAGCCCGTTGCGGCTCCCGCGCCTGCCACCGCTCCGGCACCTAAGCCCCAGTCCAACAATGCCGCCCAGGTTGCCGCCGCCGGTACTGCCGAGACGCCCGCGGTCGAGGATGCCGGAGAGCTGCAGCGCAAATGGGCCGAGGTTGTCGAGCGTGTCAAGGCGCGTCAGGCTTCCTACGCGGGGCTTTTGCTCAATGCCCGCGCCACGGCTGACGACGGCTCCAGGCTCACGGTCTCGTTCCCCGCGGGCTCGACCTTTGCCATCAAGATGCTTGGACGCGCCGACACGCAGTCGGTGGTCCTGCCGACAGTCAGTGCGGTCTTCGGTCGTCGTACCGTCGACTATGTCCTGGATGGGGGTGGCACGCCGGCTCCTCAACATGAGGAGCATTCTCCATCTGCACGGGCTGCGGTATCTGCGGACCCGCAACCCGTGTCCTCGGCGGCCCCTGCATCCTCGAGCGCCAGCGCGACGCAGCCAAAAGCAGGTAAGCGGCCTTCTGCTTGCCTATTATGAAAACGCAATGTCGGCCATGCCGATTTTAATTACCCTGATCCCAATGCTGATGGGTACCGGCGGGAATTGCGGTTCCCAGAGCTCTACCCTGATGAGCCGGGGACTGGCCGTTGGTGAGATCCGGTTCAAGGATCTTTTTCGGGTGATTTTTAAGGAGATCCGGATTGCGCTCATTGTCGGTGTGGTACTGTCTGTTGCCAATGGGATCAGAATTTATGTTATGTATCAGGATATGAAGCTTGCGTTTGTGATCGGTATCACGATTATTGCGATTGTCTGTA
>URVD01000005.1 GCA_900551195.1 uncultured Collinsella sp. | reverse complement strand
GCGTGGACGAACGGTGCTCCAAGATGTCCAGTGCCGCGTTGCCCGTAGTCTCGACCGGATAGCCGTATGTATCCACGACCGCAGCTCCGTCGCTGCCCATGTCCGCCTTGCAAACCTGCTCGCTCATCGCCCTACCCTCGCCATTTCTTTAAGAAGCCTTTACGTTTCCGTGTAATTCCCGTCCATTATCGCGCAGGTCGCCGCTACATTGCGCAACACCACCACGCACGCGCGTTATTATGGCTGGTTGTTGTGCGCAGTCACCAAATGCAGCGCATATCTTGGTAACAATCGGGTAAACCCCCGCTTTCGTAGGTTTTAGTTTGTGAGGAGTCTCAGCATGTTCGCTGCCGCCATCTCGCTCGTCGGTCTTGCGGCGACCGTCTACCTTGTCTTGCGCGAGGCCAAGGCCATTCGCGCTCAGTCGGGCACCGTTGCCAAAAGCGCTCTTGGGTGGAGCGTCGCCTTCGGCCTGTTCCAGCTCTTTTTGACCATTTGGGGCGCCATTGGCCTCGTCGCCCAAAACGAGCCGCTCGCCTTTGTGATGCTCATCCTGACCAATGCCATCCTCACCGGCTGCGCTTGGGCCAGCATCGCCCGCGACCGTATCGCCCCGCGCGTCTTTGCGTTTGCCGCGCCCGACGCCCCCGCTCCCACCGGCAAGCTCGCCCGTCTGCGCGGCGCCTTTGTGGGCAAACCGCTCGTCGCCGCCGTCCTGTGCCTGCTGCTCGCCGGCGTCTTTGCGCTGCTGGGCATGGAGGTCTCGTCCAACCACGACTTTACCTGGGTCTACCCCCTGTGCATCCTGCTCGAGTGGGCTATCATCACCACGCTCATGGTCGGCCTGTTCTTCCTGTTCCAGCGCCACGGCGCGGCTCCCGCGGTCCTGGCCTTTGCCCTCTTTGTCCTGGGCATTGCCGAGTTCTTCGTCATCACGTTTAAATCCATGCCCATCCAGCCGGGCGACCTTTCGGCCATCTCCACCGCCGCCGCAGTCGCCGGCAACGGCTACACCTTCTCCATCTCGCTGTTCTGCGTGCTGTCCATGGGCTTTACCGCCATCGCCATGCTGCTATGCGAGTACGCCGGCCTGGTGGCACCGCACCGTCAAAAGGGTGCCGCCAACGCCAAGCGCATGCTGCTCACCAACCTGCTCGTGGCGGTGCTGTGCCTGGGCGGCGTGACCGCGCATGTCACGCTTATCGACTACTACAACACCCTCGGCATCACCGTCTACACCTGGCGTCCGCTCGAGAGCTACTGGCGCGAGGGCTACCTGCCTGCCTTTATTAGTGCGGCGCAGTCCATCAAGCCGCCCAAACCCGCCGACTACTCCGTCGACGATGCCAAGGCCACGCTCAAAAAGTACGCCAAGGCCTACGACAAGTCCGACGCGGCCAAGAGTGACGAGCGCGCCGCCGCAAAGGAGCAGTTCGACAGCGAGAAGCCCACGGTCATCGCCATCATGAACGAGACGTTCTCGGATCTGTCGATCTACCAGAACATGCGCGCCGGCTACGAGGGTCCGCAGTACTTTAAGAGCCTGTCCAACTGCCTCAGTCGCGGCAAGCTCTATGTGAGCGCCTACGGCGGCGGTACCGCCAATACCGAGTTTGAGTTTATGACCGGCAACTCCATGGCCAACCTGGGCTCGGGCGTGTACCCCTACACCATCTACAACATGGAAACGACTGGGAACCTGGCAGAGCAGTTCAAGTCGCTCGGATATTCCACCACGGCCATGCACCCCAACCACGCGACCAACTGGAACCGCGAGAACGTCTACAAGGACTTTGGCTTTGACCAGTTCCTGTCCATCAACGATTTCCAAGGCGCCGATACCCTGCGCGGCATGGTGACCGACCAGGCAACCTACGACAAGATTCTTGAGCTGCTCGACCAGAACGCCGATCCGCAGTTTATCTTCGACGTGACCATGCAGAACCACTCGGGCTACGACACGGGCCTGCTGCCGGTCGACAAGCAGATGCACCTGAACATCGACACGACCGACCTGGACGCCAAGACCGTCGAGGACGGCACGCTCTCCGATGTCGACGAGTATGTCTCGTGCATCGAGCAGTCCGACCAAGCGCTGCGTTACTTCCTCAACGCCTTGAGCAAGCTCGACCGTAATGTGGTCGTGGTGTTCTGGGGCGACCATCAGCCGTTCTTCCCGTCCAAGTTCAACGATAAGTGGTTTACCGGCGAGGACGACGCCACCCACCAAGAGCGCTTGTGGCAGACCGACTACATCATCTGGGCCAACTACGACGTTGCCGGTTGCGACCAGACGAGTGAGACAGACGACCTGTCCACCAACTACCTGTCCACCCAGCTCATGCAGCTGATCGGCGCACCGCTGACCGACTACCAGAAGGCGCACATGACGCTGCGCGAGTCGCTGCCCGCCATCAACTCCGTGGGCTACGAGGACGCCAGCCTGCGCTGGGCGCTCTCCTCCAACGTCACCGGTGACGACGCCGCTGCCGCAGCCGCCACCAAGGCGCGCGAGGATTACGCCAAGATGCAGTACTACGAGATGTTCCGCGACGGCAAGAACGTCTATACGGAGCACTTCCAGACCGAGGCCAACGAGACCGACCCCAACCTGGCGCCGGGTACGACCAAGATCAAATAGCGGCTAGCTGCGAGTTCATAACTGAAACGTCTGTCCGGGCGGAGGCATATAAGGTTCCCTGCTCGGACAGTCCTGCGCAAGACGGAGGCCACATTAAGTGGCCTCCTTTGCGTGCGGAACTCGCGACAGACCTTTCCCGCGCCTCCGCCTGCCGCCGCCCCTCACCCGTTGCGAGTTGAGTGGGCTGATGAGAAGCTGCGCTCGCCTCGTAGCAGAAGCGTGGCCTGGCATGCGCATCGCGGAAAGCTTGTCCCGGAATTCACGTCCGGAATGGGATGCGGTTTCCGTTTGTGGCCCCGTTGGGAAACCGCATCCCATTCCGATCACAAATTCCGGGTCACATTTTCCGCCAAGGCTTCAACCGGAAACCGTGTCCCATTTCTCAGCCGAATACTGGGATGCATTTTCCGCTGAGTCCCTCAATCGGAAAGTGCATCCCATTCCAAGCCTTAATTCCGGGACATAGTTTCCGGACAAGACATCAACCGGAAAGTGGGGACCACTCTGAGCGCCGATTCTGGGACACACTTTCCGAAACACCGCCCATCCGGAAAGCCCGTCCCACTCCGTATACATCCAGGCATGAAATCATCAGCTTATTAGGCCTTCCGTCAATAAAGGGGCGCCCTCCCGAGCGGCGGGCTCGAAGTTCATCGCGAGTTCCGCACGCAAAGAAGGCCACTTAATGTGGCCTTCGTCTTGCGCAGGACTGTAGAGCAGGGAACTTCGTGCCCGCCGCCCGGGAGGGCGTTGCGTTTAGAAGATGAACCTAGCGCTTATCCCTCCGGGACAAAAGAAGTGCGGCTATAAATGCGATGATTGCAAGTGTCAGCAACACCAAAAGCAACGTGAGCGTGTTGTCGCCCGTTGCCGCCAGACCAAGCAAGCCGAGCTTCTTGCTGTCAGCAGACTGCACGGGAATCTTCTCGCCATCGTCCTCGGCGGTAATCTCCCAGCGAATGGTCTTGTTTGCGTCGGCAACCTCGTTGCCCACCGATGTCGGAACGTTTAGCTGCAAATTAAGCACCGTGCTGCCATCGCTCGTAAACGTGGCGATTTGCGTGGGATAAGCGAACGCGCTGCCCGGTGTTCCTGTCTGGAGCCAACCTGCAGAGCCATCGCCCGCCGACGCCGTTAGGGTAATGGGCGACAGCAGGCGTGCCGTCTCGTGATCGACAACGGCACGCACAAACACGCGCACCTGGGACTTTACGCCCGTGGCACGAATCTCTATCTGCTGATCACGCACATCGCCAGGCATCAGATCTTTAAAGGCCAAAAACAGATCGGGCTCCCCCGAGGAGTCCGTCGCCCCCGAGACCGTCAGCTGACGCGCATTTCCGTCATAGGCAATCGCGGGAGTATCGGCAAACGCACGGGCGGGAACAGCGAGCGCGACCACGCAGAAAATGGCCGCGACCATGCAACGCAAGGAGCGCGCAACACCTTTACGAATCGGGAACGCCATACTTACGCACCTCCATGCGGCGGCACCAGCACGTCATTCTCGACCGAGCAACCCCATGCGTCGTGCACGGCCTCATCGGGCGTCGCCTGGACCGCCTGAGTGGAGATATCCACGACAAGATTGCGACCTTCGGTTGCCTTGAGCTCGGTAACCCTATTAATGAGCACGCCGGTTTCCGCGCCGGGAGCGACGGGCGACGTCCAGTAATAGAACCCGTCGCTCGCCTTAACCCAGTTATAAGCCGAGTTCGCGCCCGAGGCATCAGCCACGCTCCACGCAATCTCGTAATCCGCCTCACCCTTCGGCTCCTCCTTCGGCTCATCCCACAGGCGTGCGCCATCCTGGTCCTGCCAGTAGATATCCACTGCAGCACGAATATAGGCGGGCGCGGTACCCGTGTTCTTCGCCTTGACATCGCTTTTCACTTTGCCGTTGAGCGTTTCCTGAACCGATGGCGTCACCGACCCGATGCCGAACTGGTTGACCAGCACGCCCGTAACCGAAAGCCAGGCCAACGTGCCTGCCGTACCGGCCAGGAGGATAACCCCCACCAGCAAGGCGATGATGCGCTTGCGCTTGGACATGCTAATCCTCCTTCTTTGCTACGTTGCCGTTGCTCCAAACGTTATGGGCACGCTTGCTGCCGTCGATCCATTTGTCGTTCACACGCGTGTTCGTGCAGGTGAACGTGGCATCGTTCGCGCTCGATGCAGCGGAGATAGTCGCCTGCGCCTTATCGCCCGGCTGCTTGCCAGGGACGCCGATTTGGTTGCTGTAGCGCCATGCCCACGCTGAGTCCTCCTCGACGGTGTAGATACCCGCCGGGACCGCAAGCTCGATAGCGCCGGAGTACCAGGCGGAACCGTCCTTCAGCTGCGCATCCGATGACACCGTTACCTCAACCGTGCGCTCCTCCAAGGCGTTGCCGTCCATGCCGGCCCGGGAAACCTTGAAGCGGAACGTCTTGCCCTTCGCCCAGCTATCCTGGGTTTGCTTGACGATCTTGAGCGTATGCGTAGCGGCGAAATCGAACACCGCATTGCCATCGCTCTGAGTGCCGTCGCCCGTGAGCTTGTAGTCCAAACGATTCGTCAGCTCAAACGAGCCCTCGCCTGAACCCGAACTGTAAAGCGAGACATACTTCCCGTTGACAGGCGCAGGAGTCTGGCCAGGAAGACCATAGCCCACGCGGTCAACGTGCACCGTCAGTTGCGTGCCCATGAAGGGCTTTGCAAAGCAAGCCTTGAACGGCGCCTTATCGCTCTTGTCATCTATCGTGTTCGCGGCATTGGGATCAAGCAACCACTTGAGCTGCCCGGTCACATTCTTAGGGCTCGCATCGTCCGATGTGTCGTTAGCGACGACCTTATACGTCACCGGATACAAATCCATGTTGGCTGTAACCGGTTTACCCTTGAAGTCGCTCCACGCCACAGCTTTGTCGCCATTAACCCACTGCCACTCCAAGAACAACTCCTTCAAGCTGCTATCCGCTCGCTCGCCCAGGAATGCGACGATTGCGGAGTAGGCTTCGGGATCGTAGGCCACTTCCTTTGGCTCCATGACGGGTTCACCCTTGTCGTCATAGACCGGGTTGCCGTTCTCGTCCATCTTGGGCACCTTAACTGTCTGAACAAAGCCGGCATTGCCATCCTGGCCACGCAGAACACTCGTATCGTTCGGGTCTACCGTAGCGGTGTAGATGACGTTGTCTTCGGTGTCGTGATAGCGCACTTTAAGCGGCGTCTTCTTGTACACCGCAGTGTAGGTCACGCTCTCAAAGGGCTCGCTGCCCTCGAGGGGATACTTCTCATCGTCAGTCATCAGGGTGTACTGCCCGTCATTGACATAATCGCGCGACCAGCCGACAAAGTCGTACTTGGTGCCGTCAGTGCCCTCAACCTCCTCGGCGGCCTTGACCTCAAGAGAAATCTGGTCGCCGGAATCAGTGCGGCCGAGGCTACGGACAAGATCGGGATTCGCAAGTTTAGAGTCAATGTTCGATTGAACGGTAACCAGGTTGGGACGGTAGACCGGGTACAGCTCCATGGGGGCCTTGACCACGGTAGAAGCACTCACCATACGGATGCCCTCTGACCAAGCGACATAGCCCTTGCCAGGTGCCGGCTCGGCTTCCGTCCAGCCCACGAAGACGTTGAACTTGCCTGTATCCGCATCGATAGTGCTGACGTCATAAGTAGGCTTCGGGATGCCGCCATTAAGGTTGCCGAGCATATCGTCTTGCTGAGCAACTTTGCCGTCCACATCCGTGGCATTGAGGTGGTACACAACCGCCAACGGCGAATAGTACGCCACGAATGTATAGGCTCCGCCAGGTTCCACCGGATAAGAGCAAGTACCATGCTCCACATCGTAGGGAAGCGTCTTGATCTCGCCGTTCGGAAGCTCGATCTCAACCTTCTGCAACTTATACAGCTCACCGCCTGCTTTATAAACCGGCGTCGTAACGTCAGGGGTCACCGTTGCCGTAGCAGGATTGGTGTCCGCGTTGATAACGGGAGCGATGTTGTAGCTAGGCACATTGACCTTGTCCGTACCCTCAAAACCTGCGCGATGCAGGTTGGTGGTGTAGCTGACGTCGTACTTTGCGTAGACGGGATAGGCATCCTGCCACTGGGTGACCTTGGACTCGTCGGTCGCCAGATACGGCTCTGCCTTATCCGGATCACTCGTCACATAGGAGTCGCCGGCGACGTCGTAGATATACTTCCAGACGTCAGAATCCTTCTGAACCTCGGCGGTCGAAATCCAGCCCAGGAACTTATAGCCCGGCACGGCCATGTCGGCATCGGTCGGGGAAGCTTCGAGGGTCAGGGGGCTCTCATACGATCCCTTCTCACCATCTTCTGGCTTTTCGGCCACTTTAACCGACTTATTAACATGCGGGTAGTAATACGTGAACGTCGGATCCGCCCCGTTCACCTTGGTCTGCAGCAAGTTACTCTCATAGCGCCGCGTGGCAGTCCTCACGACATTATCGCCCTTGTTGTAGAAATTAACGTCCGTGGTAATCATCGCGCGAACGTAGTACTTCTTATCTGTACGCACCATGCTCTTGATGGGATTTTTCACATATGTCCAATATTCACCATCGCGCTCAAGCGTCCAGAAATTCAGGCGATAGCGATCATTCACCGGTTTGACCGTTACGTTCAGCGAAGCCGAAGTCCAAGTATCGCTTAGCGTTGCAGCGCCTGGAAAATCGGTATCGGCATAGAGGTTTTTTAGAGTATCGGCTCCCGTATCGTTTTTAACGTTGTGCGAGTACGCGTTAAGGGGACTCACGACAAGTGTTTCCTTCGTGAAGCGTGTGCCACACGTTTCATAACTATCCTTTATACCGTGGTCAACATGCTCCGGGCCCCAGTGGACGACGTTTTCACGCACGAAGGTACTACCGACGTTTTCCTCAAAGGGCGTTTGATAGCGATTCCAAACGGAACAAAGTAGCTTGCTGTCCGTAAACTCATGGTTGGTATAAGCCCGAACGTAATAATCCACTCGGTACTCAAAGCGGGCGATGTAGGTATGCGGCGCGGTTAAATCGACATCGGCGGGGAGCGTATAGCTGGGATCGCGGCTTACGCGCACCTCGAGCGGGGCATCCTCGGTTCCCTTGTTTTCATACCAACCCAAGAAGCGATAGCCGTCGGGCAGGGTGCCGTCCTTGGATATAGCATTGCCGGATACATCGAGCACCTGCACGGTATACGCGCTTGTGCCATCTTCTGCAGTCCCAACCTTAACGTAAGTTTTGCCCACGCCTTCGCGCTTAGTTTTATCATCCGGGTCGTGGCCTTCAAACTCCGTCAGGATGTTCGACACGTAGTCGCTGTACACGGGATAGAAATCGGTAGGCCCGACCACGGTGATCTCGCTACCCGCAGGATAGAATGCTCCCTTGTTTTTCAGATCAGCCAGCTGAGTAGAGGTGATAGCGGCATAGGCACCGTTCTTCCCGGCCTCGTTGCTAGGCTGCGAGGTCCAGCCGATAAACGTTGCGCTGTCGGAAAGCCCCTCGCGGTCTGCAGGAGCCGTAGGCGTCACATCCACACCGTAGCGATACCAATCAACTGACTTGTCGTGCGCATCACCGGTTTTCCAATCAAGCGTCTCACCCTTAACGTTATAGAACAGCACCTGCGCCTCGTATGAAGCGATAAAGAGGTCGTTACCCTTGAAGCCGAATTTTTCATCGACGCCGCTTCCGTTGTCGGCGGTGTAGGTCGAAGCCTTATCGTGGGCCGTGTTCTCCTCGACGCGCTTGTCAGCAGCGACAGCAGCAGCATCGGTCTTGCCGTCAAACCAGCTGTTGTCTTGTCCAATTCGGTTCACACGCACGTCGGGCTCGCGGAACCAGCCCATAAAGCGGTAGCCGTCGTTCGCCTTACTCAGCCCCTCAGGCTTTGCGGAGGTATCCTGCCTAAACGTCACCGACGTATCGCCCTGGGCCAAGCCCTGAGCCGTTCCCGCCAGCACGGCGCTCACGGCAAAGGCGTACGGATCCGAGGTCGCCTGGTCTTTGCCAAGTTTGGTCTTCTCGATTGTCGCGGTGCCCGCACCGGGAAAATCGATCGTCGCCTTAACGCTCTGGCCATGCACAGGAATATTCAGCTTGTAATCCATCGCCCACTCATTGAAGTGCGAGCCACCCAAGGCCCCGTTGTTAGCAGTCGAGCGCTTGGTGCCGGCACAAAAGTCGTAGTCGTGCTCTTCCCACAGCTCGCGCGTGGTGTAGCGCTCGTCATCCCATGGACCATAGCCATCACCCTTGGTGGTGTCATCGCCGCCAAACGAGGGGATTTTCTTTTTGGCAGGGTTGCCCTGGCTGTTGCCAGAAAGGCTCACGCTCGGCTTAAAGTAGCACTCGGTGACCGTGGCATCATCCTTGTTGGCACGCGCGGCAATGCCGCCCAGGTTCACATCGTTTTGAATGATGGGGATCACGGCGATGGGATTGTACTGACGCGAGCTCAAGTCACCCGCAAAATGGCTTCGAACGAGCTCGTTGCCCTTTTCGGTTAGAATACGACCCGCCAAGCCACCCGTCCACGCGCGCGTCACGGCGACGACGCCCACGTACGACGCGGCATAGCTGTAGCACTGCGCCGTCGAGAAGCAGTCGATAATCTTGGCCTCGCCCGCCATGCAGCCCACAAAACCCGAGGCGTACACGTTGTTGCCGCCCAGGGCGCCAATGGCCACGTCGTACTTATTGGTGACGTCGGTCATGCCCTTCTCGGCAATCGAGCCGTCGTCCTTACGCGTCGGCGTCACGCGACAGTACTCAATCGTCGAATTTGTAACGTAGCCGGCAAACGCCGCCATATACAGACCCTCACCGCCGAGCGCCTGCACGCCCGAGGTCGTGTTGTTAACGGCGCGGCCACCACGTACCTCGCAGTTATAGAGGGTACAGCCGTCGAGCTCGCCGGCGATGAGACCGCCCTCAAAGCCTGCGTTGGTAATGAGGTTGAGAGCATTGTTGGCGCAGGTCACGTGCAGCGTGCTCTCCATGACCATAACGTTTTCGAAACGCGTTTTGACGGCCTTGCCCACGATAATGCCACCGCGGAAGTCCGCCCACACGTTGGCGTCCTTGACCAGGAAGTTTTTGATGGTGGCGCCGTTGGTCTCGGCAAAAAATCCCGTATCGCGCTCGGGGTCAAAAGCGTCTTTATCGTAGTTCAGGCCCTCAACGGCGTGGTTTTGACCATCGAACACGCCCTTAAACGGATGCTCCTTGTTGCCAAACGACAGATGCTTAACGGTGTCTGCAACGATGGTTTTCATGTCGTCGCTGTCGAGCTCAATGTCGTTATCGAGATAAACGTGCCAGCCGGACGTATCGCGCTCGCGCGACAGCGCCACACACGACAAAAAGTCAGCCTCGTTTTTGATGTGGAATTCGATTTTGGCCTCGGGCACATCCTCGGCATGCACCACCGTTGGCAGCGCCATAACGCAGCAAAGGGCAATCGCTGCGACGGCAACCAGCCTGCTAAGCATACCCCGGTTCATATTCTTGATCTTCATAGGCTAGTTCGCCTCCGGCCAACCCACAACGTCAAGTACGTCGAGGGCGGTATCGCTTGTCTGCTGGTTTTTGGCCTGCACGGCCTGAACATCGATATCGAGCTTGAATGAGCCGCCGCGCGCGGCATCGTGGTAGTCGCCCACAAAGCGCAGCGAGTCCATGAGGCTTTCCGTCATGGCGCCGGGGTCGAGCATGCCGCCACGCCCGGCCAATCCACGGTAGTAGTACCACCCATCGCCGCCGTCGATCCACGGGGACCCCTCGTCCGCGTTCACATGAAACGCAACGCTGCCCGAGGCATCCGCACTCGAACCGTCGGGTGCCACTGACGTCATGCGTAGACGAGCGCGAACGTACTCAGGCTGCGCGCCGGCGTTCTCCACGCGTACAATGCGGCTGATGTCAGAGCCCCCGGCCTTGGTGTCGGGATAGTCCCCGCGCTCGTTGGCCTCAAACGGAATCTCCTCGCCCCGCTCGTTGAGGGTGTATTCGCAGACTCGTACCTTCACGCTGCCAAACGATAGGACGTTGTTCGCCGGAACCATATCAACGGTAAAAGCCAGCGTGCCACACATGCACGCCAGGGCCAACAGCGCAATCGCGGCAAGCGCCAAGGTGCGTTTCTGATTGTCGGAAAGATTGTTGAGCATTACGTTCGCCAATCGTCGATAAAAAGGGGGACCGAGATCCCAGCCCGAATATAGGGGTGGGGGCGGGCCGGGATCTCAGTGGGGGGATTAAGCCTGAGCCTGAGTCTTAGCCCATTCCTTGGCCTGCTTAAGGGCATTCTGCGCGTCAGCATTTTCACCCTGCTCGGTGCCATTCTGGCCCGCGCCAAAGATGTAGGCAGAGACCGTCATCGTGGGAGCCTGTTTCGGGTCAGTAGTAGTCTCGACAACATCGGTGTTGTTCATGGCAGAGGGAATCGTCACGGCAGTGAAAAGCTCATCGGTATAAACGTCCTGCTCTGCTTTGTTGGCTTCGAGCTTTGCAGGCAGGTTCTCTGCGGCAGAGTTCTTGGAGTACATAAACAGACCGCTCACGTACTGGTTGCCAGAGTTGTCAGATTGGTTGGTCTTGACTTGACCCTCAACGGGCTTCCAATTCGTATTTTTGAGCGTAAAGTACGGGGTCTTTTCAAGGCTGGTGCCAGGCTTGACGATGGCATTCTTTACGTAAATGAATACGTATGCATCATCAGAGCCAGCCTTGATGCCGACATTGGGGTTCTTGGCCACAGTGGCGCCAGGAACCATCTTGGAGTTGGCAACCCACTGGGTCTCGAACAGGTAGGCCTTTTCAGTGTTCGGATTATCGGGGTCCGGTTTCTCGGGATCGGTCGGATCAGGCTTGTTTTCCGGGTGGCCAAAGCTACCCACCGTTAACACGTTGTCAATGTGCTCCTGCGCCGTCAGCCATGCATAGGTACCCACACCGGCGGCCATCACCAACAGCAGCAGGGCGGCAATGATGCCGTAGCGCTTTTTCTTCTTGTTTTCCATCGTTCTCTTCCTTTCGAAAATCGACTTCCCCGGCAACGGCCTTTACCGCCGCCGACACCTCTCCCCTGCCGCTATGAACGCCGCTCCCTCGCATGCGCGCGGGCATGCTTGCCCGCAGGCTCGTCGGGAACCACCCGATCGAGCACTATCGACGCCGCGACCAGCAGCGCCAGAACGGCCACCACAACAAGCAAACCGGGCATCGTCGTGCAATATGCGTTAACGAAGCCCAGGTAAGGGACACAAAAAGAGACAGTGCCGATCACGCGTGAAAAAGGCGTCTGCTCGGCATCGTGCATGATGGTTCCATCTGCATTTTTGTTTGCGATTCCCTGCGTGCCGATCGTCTGCGCGGCAGGGTCGATCTCGTACACCTGGTGCGTCACCACGGCGCCGTCCGATCGGTAAAAGGTTGCATTGTCGCCCACGGTAATATCCGTTGGCTCAACCTGGCGGACAAACACCATGGAGCCAACGGGAAGATCGGGTTCCATAGAGCCCGAAAGCACAGCAAAGGGCATGTATCCAAATGCGCGAGGCACAAAAGAAACAACGGCAAGGGCTATGACAAGCGCGAACGCCAAGCTACTCAAAAGTGCAATAAATCGTTTGAGTCTACGCGCAGCCAAAGTGATAATTCATCCCCCTTGAGGACCTATTCGACCCATCCAAAGGTCAGCAAGTTTCAACAGGAACCGCAAGGCGCTTGAAAAGTGAGTCCGAAATAAGCCAATTTGGAATCTTTTCGTAATAAAAACATAGCGATGTGCTACACATTTTTCAATGTTTTGTCGCTAAATGCTACCTATTTTGGCGTAAGTGGTCATTTATCACCAAATTAGTCTGTTTTATCCAATATCTGTGACTAACCCCCTACGCAACTTCCCCATAGAGGGATCATTTTTTTGCGAAACTAAAATAATGGTACCCCCCCCCACATTAAAACAAACTGCTGGAAGCGCCATTTATTTCCGACCCCTTTTACTAGAGTTTTTATGACAACCTCATGTAGTTCGCAGCCCATAACCCTCTGAAAACCGTGTCCCAGAATTCCCGTCCGGAGTGGGATGCGGCTTCCGCTTGTGGCCCCGTTGGGAAGCCGTATCCCGCTTCGATCACAAATTCCGGGTCGCACTTTCCGCCAAGACCCTCAACCGGAAACTACATCCCATTTCTCGACCGAATGCTGGGATGTAGTTTCCACAGAGCCCTTCACCGGGAAACCGCATCCCATTCCAAAGGCAAATTCCGGGACGCAGCTTCCGCAACCCCACCCATCCGGAAATCCCATCCCACTCCGCACACATCCGGGCATAGAACAATCAGCTTACTAGGCCTTCCATCAATAAAGGGGCGCCCTCGTGTCATGAAAAAAAGCCTCGAGAACTTCGAGGCTTTCACATTTGTATTGTTTTGCACGAAGGACCGCGAACGGCGAAGCTACTCTCCCAGCACGGCCTTCTTGGCGGCTGCAGCCATGTTGTCCAGGTCTTCCTTGGTGGGATGGTCCTTCGCGGCAACCCAGTTGTCGAGCAGCATCTTAAATCGGGCGTTTTCGGGATCTTGCTCGAGCATGGCCTCGTAGCGCTGCTTGACCGCGGGGCCCATCTTGCCCTGGCACATCGCCCAGCCCGCAAGCTCGGCATCCCCAGCCAAATTGGAAGTTACGCGGTCGATAATCTGCTGATAGTAGCTCTGGTCGGCGCCAAAACCGCAGGTGCCAAACAGGAAGACGCGCTTACCGTGCAAGGCGGAGAGCAACGCCGCGACCGAAGGCGTGCACGCGCCCTTGTCACACCAAAAACCGACGAGCACCGTGTCGGCCGCGCAGGCGCCCTGCGCCTCGAGCGCAACCTGATCTGCATCCGCATCGTCGCTCAACGCCGCGGCATGGACAAACTCAACGCCCGCAGCCTGCAGAGCGCGCTTAATCGCACCCGAAACCATCCTGGTATTACCGCTCTTGCTGTTAACCACCAAAGAGCACGTCATAGTCACGTTGCCTCGTTTCCCCCAAAACTAAAGCCACTAATGCAATTTATTAGATGAATATCTTAGTACTAACGTGACAGATGTAAACCACCGTCTGTCGATTGATTAATTTGCCCCACGGGCTTGCTTACTGGGCGAACTGACTGCGGTAGAGCTCGGCGTAGAAGCCGCCTGCCGCTAGCAGCTCGTCGTGCGTGCCGCGCTCGATAATCTCGCCGTCGCGCATCACCAGAATGCAGTCGGCGTTGCGGATGGTGCTCAGGCGGTGCGCCACGACAAAGCTTGTGCGACCTGCCATGAGCTCGTCGAATGCCGCCTGCACCTGCAGCTCGGTACGCGTATCGATGCTCGACGTTGCCTCGTCCAGCAGCAAAATCGCCGGGTCGGTGAGCATGACGCGCGCGATGCACAGCAGCTGTTTTTGACCCTGGCTAAACGTGCCGCCGTCCTCGCCAATCACCGTGTCGTAGCCTTTCGGCAGCTGCACGATAAACTTGTGCGCATGCGCGCGTTTGGCCGCCTCGATAACCTGTTCGCGTGTGGCATCGGGACAACCGTAAGCGATGTTTTCCGCCACCGTGCCCTCGAACAGCCAAGTGTCCTGCAGTACCATGCCAAAGGCACGGCGCAGGCTTGCGCGCGTGTAGTCACGCGAGGAACGGCCATCGACCGCGATGCGACCGGCATCGATATCGTAAAAACGCAGCAGCAAATTGATGAGCGTTGTCTTGCCACAGCCCGTGGGGCCGACGAGGGCAAAGCGCGTGCCGGGCTTGGCATCGATGCAGATATCCTGCAGCAGTTTGCGGTCGGGCACGTAGCTAAAGTCCACATGCTCAAAGGCAACCTCGCCCTTCGGGGCAGCGAGCTCAATGGCATCCACAGCGTCGGGCTCCTGCTCGCGCGCATCGAGCAGCGCAAACATGCGGCACGCCGAGGCGTACGCGGTCTGAATCTGCGTAATAACGTTGGTGACCTCGTTGAACGGCTTGGTGTACTGGTTGGCATAGGACAGGAAAATCTGCACGCCGCCCACCGTAAGCGCCGCTGGCACGCCCGTGATCACGCCCACGCAGCCGATCACAGCGACCACGGCATAGATGATGTTATTGATAAAGCGCGTGCCGGGGTTGGAGAGCGAACCCATAAACTGCGCGCGTTCACCTGCTGTATAGAGCTCGGCGTTAAGGGCATCGAAGCGCTGCTGAGCGTGCGGGCCGTAGGCGAAGGCGTCCACCAGCTTTTGCTCACCCACATACTCCTCGATATGACCGCCGAGCTGCCCTTGAATACGCTGCTGAGCCGTAAAGCTTTTGTTGGAGAGCTTGGCGATGGCGCCAGCTGCAAAGATGGAAAGCGGCGTGACGAGCACCACCACGAGTGTCATGGTCAGGTTAATGGAGAGCATAAACGCAAGCGTGCCCACGATGGTGATGACGCCGGTAAAGAGCTGGGTAAAGCCCTGCAGCAGACCGTCGCCCACCTGATCGACGTCGTTGACCACGCGGCTCATAAGGTCGCCGTGGGCATGGCTGTCGACAAAGCCGAGCGGCATGCGGCTGAGCTTGTCGCTCGCCTCCACGCGCATGTCGCGCACCGTCTCGTAGGACAGACGGTTGACGCAGTAGCCCTGCAGCCACTGAAAGGCCGCAGCACCCATCACGACAATCGCGAGTTTGGTAACGAGCGGCAGCAGCGCATCGAAGTCCACCTGCCCGGTGGCGACGATCAGGTCGATGCCCTCACCAATGAGGATGGGCGTGTAGAGCTGCAGAATCACCGAGATGGCGGCGCTCACAAACGACGCCGTAAACGAAATACGGTGCGGGCGAACATAGCCCAGCAGGCGGCGCGTCACCGCGCCCACGGGATAGCGCTCGGGGTCGCCAGGCTGACGCGGGCCGTCACCCAGATCGTTGAGGCTATCGTTGCCGGACACGTTGGCGGTCATCGTGGCGACCGAACCGGAAGAAGTATACGGGTTCATCTAGCAACCCTCCTTTGAGCAAGTAGGCGCAGGGGCAGTCGGGGCGGACGCGGGCACCGTGCTCCCCTGCTGGCCCTCGAGCTCCTCGCGGCGCAGCTGCGACTGGCAAATCTCGCGATAGAGCTGGCAGCTTGCATACAGCTCGTCATGCGTGCCCAGGCCCGCAACCGATCCGTGGTCGAGCACGCAGATCATGTCGGCATCGCGCACGGTCGAGACGCGCTGGCTCACGATGACGGTCGTCAGCGGCAGCCCGCCCTCGGCGGCACCGCGCACGCTGCGCTCGCGAATGGCATGACGAAGCGCCGCGTCGGTCTTAAAGTCGAGCGCCGAGGCGGAGTCGTCCATGATCAATATCTGAGGCGAACCCACCAAGGCACGTGCGATAGTCAGGCGCTGGCGCTGGCCACCGCTAAAGTTCTTGCCGCCCGCCTCGACCGGGGCATCCAGGCCTTGGGGCTTGTTGCGCACGAATTCGCTGGCCTGCGCCATATCGAGCGCCGCCCAGAGCTCATCGTCGGTCGCCGCCTCGTCGCGCCAGGTCAGGTTGCTGCGGATAGTACCGCTCACCAGCGACGCGCGTTGCGGGACGGTCGCGACCACATGACGCAGCTGGTCGAGCGGCCAGGCGCGAACGTCGACGCCCATCACGCTCACGCTGCCGGCGCCCGCATCGTACAGGCGCGGAATAAGCGAGACGAGCGTGGACTTGCCGCTGCCCGTGCCGCCGATAATGCCGAGCGTTTTACCCAGCGGCAGCTCCAGGGTCACATCGTCGACAGCATTTGCCGCACCCGCGCCAAACGAAAAACTCGCATGGTCAAAGCTCAGCGCAAAAACGGGAGCGGTGTCACCTGCCAGGTCGCTCGGCTTGGGCAGCGCGACCGGCTGGTTGCCCGCATCGGTGATGCTCGGCTCGCAATTGAGCACCTCGTTGATACGCGACGCGCTGGCGCTCGCCTTGGTAAAGACCACGACCAGGTTGGCGACGTACACGATGGAGGTCAGGGTCTGCGTCATGTAGTTCACAAACGCCATGACCTGGCCCTGCGTGAGCTCGCCCACGTTGACTTGGATGCCGCCCACCCACAGGATGGCGCACACGCCCAGGTTCATCACAAGAAACGTGACGGGGTTGAGAATCGACGAGAGCTTGCCCACCGCGATGGCGGTATGTGCCTGGTCATCGGCCGCTTGGGCAAAGCGCTCGCGCTCATGGTCCTCGCGCACGAAGGCGCGAACCACGCGAGCGCCTGAAAGGCCTTCGCGGCAGATAAGCGCGATGCGGTCGAGCTTTGCCTGCAGCTGCTTGTAGTACGGGATGCAGCGCGCCATGACAAACCAAAACACCAGGCCGATAGCGGGCGTGCAGATCAAAAAGATGATGCCGAGCTTAAGGTCGATGGCAAGGGCCGCGCACATGGAGCCCACCGCCAGGAAAGGCCAGCGGATGAGCATACGCACGCCCAGCGCCACGGCGAGCTGCACCTGGTTGACGTCGTTGGTAATGCGCGTGATGAGCGACGGCGTGCCAAAGCGATCGAGTTCGGCATAGCTCAGCTTATTAATGTGCTTGTAGAGTGCGCCGCGAATGTCAGTACCCATGCCCTGCGAGGTGAGCGCCGCCATCTTTTGGCAGACGAGCGTAAACGAGATGCCGATCACGGCCATAGCGGCAAGTACCATGCCGTAGTGGACGACAGCGTTCACATCGCGTGCGTCGATGCCCTTATCGATCATCTGGGCAATCACCAGCGGCGTCAGCAGGTCAAAAATCACTTCGATCAGCTTGCACGCTGGGCCGATCACCATATACCGGCGAAACTTGCCACCAAAACGCCTGAGCAGCTCAATCATAAAAAGGCGCTCCCTATCATCATTCACACTCAATTCGAATCATGATAGTACGGTGATCCCATAATTGCGTAAGCAGCTCGTCATTTCTAATGGGATTCGGTTTCCAAAGAAGCGGAAAGGCACGCGCACACCCAGCCAGTGTCGGGTCGACTAGCTTGGTATACTTACATTAGTGCTACCAAGTTAGTCGCCGACCCTTGAAATGAGGTGCCGAGATGAACGACATTCTCGCAAGAAGAGCAAGACGAGCAACTGTGGGCATCGCCCTTTCCGCGGCGCTTGTCGCGGGAATCGCCCCCGCAACGGCGATCGCGGCAGAAACCAGTTCCCCCACCGGTGCGGCCGTTTCGCAGACGAGCGCCGCCAACGGCAATTCGGGCGCCCCGCAGACAGAAGACGCGGCCGCCGCAAAAGAAAAGGCTCTGTTAGACCAGAATTGACATCATGCCCAGTCATCTTTACTAATTGCAAAATATTCGCCCCTTTGCTGGATTAAAACCGGCAAAGGGGCGATACGCTCAGACTCGAACAAGTTAATCGTTAGGACTCTGTCGTCTCATCCCACTCGTCATCCGCATGCAAGATGGCATCAAGTTCGTTTTCGATATCGGAAACGCCAATATAGGCCTTTGCGATATTCTCCCGTGCATTTCGCACCTTTAAGGCAATCTCCTTCTGCTTCTCTATGGGAGGGTAATAGACGAGCACCTTCCCAAAGTCAGAAGACTGCGTTCTCCTTCGATTGCTGTGGCCGGTGTTGATGGCGCGGAATGCCTTTTGGAAGCGGCGGCTTCTCAAGAGTATCGACAGGAACTCCGGATCGATGACGTTTGGGTCTTTGACCCGCAAGATCGGATATTCTTGCGTTACGAGGGCATGATCGAATTCCTCGGTGACGAAGCATACGACACCCTTCCATAGGTCGATTCCAGAGTAGACGATGTCGGAGGTTCTTACTTCAAACCAGTCGCTGCTTGAGTCGTAGAAATACATCCCTCGCCATTCGGGAGGGTTGTTTCCGACACCTGGTTCCCTAAGCCTTGCAACACCAGTTTGGGAAAGAGTTAAGACCTTGTACTCCTTCATCGGCTCTTCCCCGAAGTCCACGTTCCTTCTCATCCGCTTCACAAGGTTCATCATGGGAGCAGATGACCAGACCTGCGGCACGTAATCGCCCTTATGGGCCACGTAGACATGGTATTTCGGATCCACCCTATGACTCGAATGGCTTCTCCATACTGACGAAGCCCTCTCGACGACGCATCTCGGATCGGAAACCGCCCCGTTTTCTTCCCAGACATTCCACTCTCCCAATATCGAGCCAGTCTGATCGTTTGAAAGATAACCGTTCTCGTCGGCGACATAGAGGTCGTTTCGAGGATCAGGGCGACCAGATGGTGTGTATCCGATATGGGATGCCTCTCCAAAAAAGATGTTATAGTCCAGCCCGCTGTCCATGAGGGCGGCCGCAATATCTCCTTCACATGCTTCCAGTCGATTGTTCAATCTAGCCGATTCCAGGTCGGAAAACTTTTCAAAAATCAATATCGAAGTCTTGTTCGTAGCTCCTGACCTGCGAAAAGCGAAGTCTGGAAGGGAGATCACGGACAGTATCCTCCCCGATTTAAAGAGCCATTCACGAAGGGCCGGACAATTTGATTGAGACCCGCTGTTGTTGAGAACACCATCGGGCAGGACCATACCGAGCCTGCCGCCCGGCTTGAGCCAGGAAACGCTTTTCTCCAGGATGATTTGCTCTGACTGTATTGAGTGCTTTCCGCGGCCCAGGACGTAGTCATCCAGGCTTGCGCCGTCAAGCTGATCTTCATCTCCATCTGCGACCTTGGTTCCGAAGGGCGGATTACCCACGATCAGGTCGAACTGACGATCCCTCTGGAGTTTCGGCTTGCTCAGGTTCGGGCTGAGGCAGCTCTTGTCGGCCTCGATATTCGTGTGTCCATCGTGGTGCAGAAGCAAGCTGATTTTGCAGATTCTAGCCAGAGTCGGGTGAATTTCGATTCCGTAAACGTTCTGCGCGGCAAAATCTGATTTGATTCTCGCGAGGTTCCCCTGTCCGGCAAAGCCCGCATCGGTATCGTTCCATACCTGAAGGAGAGTTTCGAGCAAAAAGCCTCCCGAGCCACAAGTCGGATCTAGAACGTAATCTTCGCTCGTGGGATTGAGCATCCCGACTGTGAACCTCGCTATCTGTCTCATGGTGAAATACTGCCCGAGGCTTCCGCGGAAGACCGATCCGAAGAAATCCTCGAAGGCCGTTCCGATGACGTCAGAATCTGTATCGATGAACGAAATCTCCTGAATGACGCGAACGACCTGAGCGACCTTGCTGTCTGGAAGCTCGATTTTTTCATCACGCGGGAAAATGGCCTGATCTTGCTCTTTGGCGTCGCTGAATAGCTTGTGGACCCTCGTGGCGATAGCCGAGTCGCGCTCGTTGATGCCCGCTTGGAACGAGCGGGGGTGGCCGTTTCGCGTGTAGCGCTCGTCGCGGACTTTGGCGAACATCAGCTTGCTCCACTCATCGAAAGCCGATAGCGGATCGCGTTTTCCTCCAGCCCAAATGATGGAGTGCGCGCGCCTGATGGCGATGCTGATATCAAAGGCGCTCGCCGGCTTAATATCCATTTCCGTGCCCGCGTGAAACGGATACACCATATCCTGAGAGTAGTTCCTCGGAAGAAGTTCTCTATCGCCCAGCTTATTTCTCCTGCGCTCCCTAGCGCCGAAGCCCTCGAGCTGCCAGACGCACGACTCGTCGCCGTAGTCCTTCATGGAGTATTTTGCACCCAGCGCGATACCGTTGGCGAAGGCCTGCGCTTCCCCTTCCGCCTTTTCAGCCGGAGTCGCACCCTCTTTTTTGTTCTCGACGACTAACCAGGGCTTCGTGCATCTGTCGTCTTCGTAGAGCACGATATCCGCGAAATCGTTGTGCGAGCCCTCCACCTCGGTATCGATCTTTCGCGAATCATAGCCTTTCGACAGGACCAGAAACGCAATGGTGTCGGCCCTGACTTTTTCTTCGGGATCGCCGATCTGATAGCTTTTCGTCCTGCGGAAGGAATACTTTATCTGAGTGCCGTCCAGCGAGAAGAGCCCGCGCATGATTGCAGTTTTCGATAGCTCCGACAATCCGAGCGAAGAGGCCAGTGTCAGCTGCGTTTCAAGTTGATTTGCCAACTATCTCACCGTTTTTCCGTCAGATGCCGGTGTCTTGACCTTCATCTCGAACGGCATCCCGCCCTCGCGGACGAGCGCCTTGAGGAACGCATTGACGGCGGTGGACATGGACAGGCCGAGCTCGTCAAGGATGACTGTGGCCTCTTTTTTGACCTCCGGTTCGATACGAATCGTCGTGGCCGGTATGTTCGACGGCATGGTTGTACCTTTCCTCGTATATCACGGTGCAACCATTTTATCGTCTCTATGCGGCGGATGCGACCCAGTAGTCCATATAGGGCGGCAATACGTTGAACATGTCGCGGATGCGGGTCGCGCAGGTGCCGTTGGCGAGCTGACGGGCGACCGTGGACTCCGCGGTGCGGGAGTCGGTCGCCATGAAGGTGCGGCACCAGCGGAACCAGTCGAGGTAGGCGGCGAGGTGCTTGGTGGACACGCCCTTGAAGCGTGCCATGAACGATTCGAGGAGCGAATGGACGGTATTGATGCGGTTGATGGTGCCCTCCGAGCGGTCCTTGGAGTCATAGGACTCATGCGAGGCGACCTTCAGGTCGTGCAACACGTCGATGTATGCGGTCGCCTTGT
>URVD01000004.1 GCA_900551195.1 uncultured Collinsella sp. | reverse complement strand
CTTTTAGCGACCCACCGAGCACACCAAAAACGGCCACCTCTGCGACCTGCGGTTTTGCCAAGACAGATGCGCTTTGTGCTCGGCCTGCGCCAAAAAGTCTACTCACTTAGTTCGAGTCGAAGCCGAATGGACCCAATCAAAGCCAAAATGAGCCAATCCACCGCAAGAGACATGTGAATCCGCACTTCTTGCGGCGAATTGACGCTACAAAGCGGTCAGAATGTCGGCGAGGTTGTCGATGACGGCGTCGGCTCCCGTTTGGTCCAGGTTGACGCCCTCGTGCGGACGCAGTGCCAGGACGCGGGCGCCGGAGCGCTTGCCGGCCTCGATGCCCAAAGGCGAATCCTCGATAACCAGGCACTCGGCAGGCTCCACCCCCAGCGCCTCCATGGCACGCAGGTAGATCTCGGGGTCGGGCTTAAATGCACTGCACTCGTGACCGCTGATGGTGTAGTCCAGCACGTCGGTGATACCGGCAATCTCCACCAGCTCGTCAATCAACTCACGATACGACGAGCTCGCGATGGCACACTTCACGCCGCGCTCGTGCAGCTCGCGCATCACCGGCTCCGTCTGCTCGTTGAGTAGCTCGGCATACGGAACGGGATGGTCCGGGCTGTAGACCTGCTTGTACTCCACGCGCAGGCGCTCGCGCAGCTCAACATCGTCGGGCACCAGCGACTTCCAAATGGCAGGCTCGTTAGACCCCGAAAGATCGGGGATCTCGTCAAAATGGAACCCCTTCTCTTCCATAAACGCCACGCGACGGCGGTTGTAGAACCACTCGGTATCGACCAGCACGCCGTCCATGTCAAACAGCACTGCCTTAATCATACGCATCTCCTCCCACCTGCCGAAAAGGGACAGGTTTATTTTGGTAGGTTTTATCTGGTGTTTTGCGACGCGACAGACACGCCCTCCCCAAAGCAAAAAAGGGGACGGGGCAAAACCCCATCCCCTCTCAATCAACCCGTAAGGTCTACTTACTTGTGATTAGTAGGAAAGCTTCCACATGTAGCGACGCATGGTCAGCGGGTGCTGACGGGCCTCGGCGATCTGGTTGCCGTACTCGCGCATAACGGCGAGGTGCAGCAGCGGGTTGAAGTAGGTGACGACGCTTGCCGGCACGGCGTCGGCCAGACCGTAGTCCTTGGAGTCGATCAGAGCGACCTTGGCGCCCATGCGCTTAAGGAAGGTGAGGGCGCGGGCGTCCATCGGACGGGTGGCACCATCGGACATGAAGAAGACGTAGGGCTTACCCTCGGTGGAAACCTCGAACGGGCCGTGGAAGTACTCGCCGGTGTTGTAGGCGGCGGCGTCGATCCACTGCATCTCGGTGAACAGGAAGGCGGCGTGAGAATAAGCCATCTTCTCGGAGGCACCAGAGGCCATGAAGTAGATCATCTTGTCGTCCTTGAAGTCCTGGGCGAACTGCTTGGCGAGGCCCTTGGCGGACTGAGCGGCGTTCTCGCAGAGCTCGAAGACGTTGGTGAGGCCGGTGATCATGTCCTCGTAGTGGTCATAGCCCTCGGTCTGCTGAAGGATCTCGAGAGCAAGAGCGATGGCGTAGCCAGGCTTCTCGCACTTGGCAGCGTAGTTGGCATGGAAGCCGTGAACGATGACGTGGTCGGCGTCGACGGTCAGAGCGGAGCCGGCCTTGTTGGTGAGGGAGACGACCGGGCAGTTGTGCTTCTTGGCGGTCTTGTTGGCCTCGACGGTCTCGGGCGTGGAGCCACCGAGGGAGCAGGTGATCACGAAGGTGTGCTCGTTGACCCAGGAAGGCGTGTCGTAGTTGAACTCGTTAGCGGTGAAAATCTGAACGTTCAGCTTGTCCGTGTTGTTGGCCAGGAAGTACTTGGCAGGGTAAAGGTCGGACATGGAAGCACCGCAGCCGACGAAGGCGACGCTGTGGATCTCGTGGTTGGACAGGACGTCAGCGACGATCTGCTTAGGGAGGTTAAGGTCGATCTCGTACATCTGACACATTCCTTTCGATTTTTTGCGGCGCCACATTGCCGGGCGCTCGCAGGGTTACCGTGGTTTGGACCGAGTCGCCGGCCCGTTGAGGATGTGTCAAAGGAACTGTCCCTTTGACACATCTAGGGATGGAAGCCTGCCTGGGGTATGGGATGCCAGGCAGGCCCCCGGGGGAAAGCGGTTAGGCGCTTGGTCGCGACTAGGCCAGGATGCCGGCCGCGGAGAGGGCGATGCCGCCCACGATGGCGATCACGAGAAGCCAACCGGTGTTGACGTTCTTCTTGATGAGCCAGTACATAAGGCCAGTGAGGCCAAGGGAGATCATCTGGGGCATCATACCGTCCAGGATGTCCTGGATAACGACGGTGCCCTCAGCGAACTGCAGCGGGGTGGTGGCGCCGATCAGCGTAGCGATCATGCCGCCCACGGACATAAGACCTACGATGCCGCAGACATACATGAGCTTTTCCATGAGGTCGCCGCCCTGAAGCTTGCTCAGGTACTCGTGGCCGCCCTGATAGCCCATCTTGGCTGCGAACCAAGTGATCAGCACAGAGGGGACGATGGAGATGAGCATGGCCAGGATCGGGCCCATGATGGAGCCCTGCTGAGCCAGCTGAACGCCCAGGCCAAAGGCGATAACGCGGATGGTGCCCTGGAAAAGGGAGTCACCGATGCCGGAAAGCGGACCCATGAGGGAGGTCTTGACCGCGTTGATCGAATCGGGATCGAAGTTCTCGGGATCCTTGGCGTACTCCTCCTCCATGGAGGCGGCGAGGCCTAGGACAAAAGCGCTCGTCTGCGGGGTGCAGTTGTAGAACGCCATGTGACGATGGTAAGCCTCTTTCTTAGCAGCGAGCTGCTTGGGGTCAGACTCGTCGGGGTAGAGGCGGTCGAGCGTGGGGACCATGCCGTAGAGGAAGCCCATGTTCATCTGACGCTCGTAGTTCCAAGAGGCCTGGATGGCCCAGGAGCGCCAGAAGAACTGGCTGACCTTCTTGTTCAGGGACACGTCCTTGGTTGCGGTTGCCATAGTGTGTTCCTCCTTAGTCTTCGTCGTCTTCGAGCGGATCATAGTCGGAATCGACACCGGCAGCAGCATGGGAACCGTTGAACTTGAAGCCCATGAAGACGACAGCCAGGCACACACCGATCAGAGCGACCGCGATGACGGACAGGTTGAGGTAAGCGGCGAGCAGGAAACCGATGAACAGGAACGGAGTCATACCCTTCTTGATCATCATGGTGAGCAGCAGGGCCAAGCCGTAGGCGGTCATGATCTTGGTCGAAACGTTAAGACCAGTGGACAGCCACTCGGGAACCATGTTGACGATGGCCTGAACCAGGTCGGTGCCAACAAAGACGGCGAGGAAGATCGGCAGGAAGTACATGACGGCGTACAGACCGGAGCCGGCGCAGATGTGCATGCGATAGGCGGTCTTGAACTTTCCGTTATCGATCGCGCTATCTGCCACATGGGTGAGGGCGGCGATGATGGAACGGAACACGATGCCGAGGAGCTGACCCAGGACGGCGACCGGGATGGCGATCGTCATGGCGGTCTCGGCAGAAGCATCGGTCAGGCACGCAAAGGCAGCGGCCACGATGCCGCCCAGGACCATATCGGGCGGAACGGCGGCGCCGACCTGCACCAGGCCCATGGACACGAGCTCGACGGCGGCACCGACGGCAAGGCCGGTGGGCACATCACCCAGCAGCAGACCGACGAGCGTAGCGCCAACGAGGGGCTGCTCGAAGTTAAGACGACCGAGCAGGCGGGAGTCCCACATGCAGAACACGCCGACGAGGCCGACGAGCACCGCACTGATGAACGTATTCATACCCTTCTCCTTTCAGTCAGGCAAAAGCCTGGTTGATTACAGCTTGGCGTCGATGTCGACGCTCTGATACGTAGGGGTCTGCTGGACATAGAGCTTGATACCCATGTCGAGCAGCTGGTTGACGTCGGCCTTCTGGGTGGCGTCGAGGAAGACGGAGCTGTCCTTGCCGCCGATCTGATCGGCACCGTCGTGGTTGGCGGTGGCGCCCAGGTTGATGGCGTCGAGCTTGTAGCCCTGGCAGAACTGCAGCATCTCGGCCGTGTTGCCAAAGACGAACATGACGCGCTCGCCGAGGGTGTTGAGCTTGTCCATCTTGGCGAGGGCACGCTCGACGGTAAAGACGTTCAGGCGCACGCCCTGGGGCTTGGCAAGCTTGAGAGCGCCCTTCTTGATGTCATCGTTGGCGGCAGCGTTGTCGACGACGATGATGCGCTCGGCCTGGACCTTGGTGGTCCAGGTAAAGACGACCTGGCCGTGCAGCAGACGGTAGTCAAGACGCGCGAGGACAATCTTGGCGGGACCGGAGCTGTGACGGGACGCCTTGGCCTTCTTGGCGGGAGCCGCGGCCACCTCGACCGGTGCGTTGGGGTTGGTCAGACCGGTGCGGGCCTCGTTGATGAGGGCCGCGAGCTCGGCGCCCTTGACGGGGACGGGGCTCATAGCGAGCGTGAGCGCCAGCGGGATGTTGAAACCGCTGACAACCGTGAACTTCGTGCCGTTCTTGGAAAGCTCGACCATGCTGTTGTTGACCGAGCTGCCGAGCATATCGGTCAGCACATAGACGGTGTCGTCCGCGTTGAACGTGGCGATCATGGCGTCCACCTTATTGGTGATGGGCTCCTTGTCGTCACGAGCAAGCGACACGACGTGGACGTTCGACACGTCGCCGAGAACCATCTCGAGCGTGTCTTTGGCGCCTGCGGCCAGGCCGCCATGAGATGCGAGAATGATCTGATTCATCTTGCCTCCTCCTTTTCGTTATGGTCATTATAACGTCTTATACGTTGCTTATATTGCTAATTAGTATAAAGACCGTTCGCGGGTGAAAATCGACCGTTGACGGGTTTAACGTACTTGAAACGTTGGGGCTGGGTAGGCCGGCGCTGGCTGGATAATCCCAGGTCGGACGCCGTGCGCAATCCCTTATCGCACGAAGTACCAGGGGCTTTCCTGCACGGTGGGCTCCAGCGCGATGCCGGTGCGTTCCTTAAACAAATCCATGTCCTGCGATTTCTCCGTCCACCACGCA
This sequence comes from uncultured Collinsella sp., assembly GCA_900551195.1. Lineage (GTDB taxonomy): Bacteria > Actinomycetota > Coriobacteriia > Coriobacteriales > Coriobacteriaceae > Collinsella. The sequence goes on along the minus strand of URVD01000004.1, from coordinate 16,735 downwards.
TTGGGCTTAAAGGTCATGCTCTCGACAATACGTTTGGCAATGACGCTGTTGCGCAGCTTGGAGAAGTCGGTGTTCATAATCAGGATAGACGCGAGCACCAGCACGATGCCCAGGACTTTGATCGCACCGGCGGGCTCGGCGTAGACACCAATGCCCAGCAGTACGGTGACGACTGTCTCGAATGACATTACGACGGGAACTTTCGACGTCTCGAGCCCCATGGACAGGCCCTGCATATATAAGATGTAAGCCACGGCTGTGGGGATGAGTCCAAAGCCAAGGAACAGCAGCAGCAGCTGTGGCGACATTGCCGCGGCGACATCCGGCCACGGAGCCGCGATAGCCGCCATAACCGCACCGCCAAAAACAAAGCCCCAAAACGTGACAGCCAGCGGGTGGACCGTCTTGGTTGCTATTCGGCTAAACACCGCGAGCGACGCACCACAAAGGCCTGCAATCACGCCCGACGTGACGCCCCAAACCGAAAAATGAAAACCGGAAAGGTCGCCATTGGTCACTGCAAGCACGCAGCCAACGATGTTAAAGACAATGGCAACGAGCTTGTTGGGGGTCACGTCCTCGCGATAAAGCACGCGGCCGAGCATGACGCCAAACACCGGCGAGGTGTAGAGCAGCACCGAGGCCGTGGACATGCCCACCTCGCCCATGCACTCGTAATAGCAGGTGTTGGCGGCGGCCAAACCGACGATACCGACAAGCGCGCAGGAAACAAGCTCTTTAGGGCTTGCCTTGAACAGGGTCAGCGGACCCTGAACCACGGTAGACCCCTCACCCGGACGGCAGCCCATAAACATCAGGACCGGCGCCAAGATAAGCGCTCCGACCAACAAGCGAAAGGCAGCCATGCTCTGGGACGAAACGCCCATGGCCGAGATGCCGTTTACAAAGATTCCGATGCTGCCCCACATAAGCGCGGCGATCAGCACCAGCACATAGCCCAGATTGCTCCTCTTCAACGCAGCCTCCTCAGTATTATTTCCAATATGTTTCATGCTACGTTATAGTCGTTATATACATTTTTCAAGGCACAAATCGGCGAACGGGAAATCTCTCGACAAAGGGAGTGTCCCGCCAGCCACGGTATCGTCGATGTTTTGGCAATGTCAGCGAAAACCCGCCAGAGCGAGCAAGGTGCCTTGAAACGAGGCGGCATTGATCTTTTGATCATGCCGCCGAAGTTGAAAGGCAGATTGCCGCTCTGGCGGGTTTGCAGCGTCAACTGGTTACGCGGGCTGGTAAGCCCGCGTAACCCTAATAATTGGCCTCGTAACCGTTGCCGTCGCCGGTGGGCTGTTCGTAGTAGTCCGAATCGCTCGAATCGCTTGAGTCATCGGAATCGTCAGAGCTGACCGATGAGGTTGCGGTACCGTTTGCGTAGTCGTCAGACGTGTTGTTGTTCAGGTCACCGATCGTAGAGCTGGAGCCGTCGGAAAGACCCATGGTGTTGGGACCCTTGGGATCCTTGCCGGCATCGACGCGCTCCATCATTTCCTTGAGCTCGTCCTCGTAGACGAAGACATAGCTCACGCCGTCGATCATGGTGCTGTCGTCGGCGTACGAGGGCAGGTTGGCCGAGTAGATACCGTCGACATCCATACCGCGCATGGCGTTGACCGTAGCCACGATATCCTGAACGCTCATATCGGTTACGAGCATATCGGACAGCGAATTAACCAGGCCAAAGATCTTCGTGGCATCGAAGTTATTGAGAATCTGGTTGGCAAGGGCGCCAAGCACCTGACGCTGGTGGCGCATGCGCGTGTAATCGCCGTCGGCATAGGTGTAGCGGCAGCGGGCATAGGTAAGGGCGGTGGCACCGTCCATATGCTGCTGGCCAGCGGTAATCTTAATATCCAGGTGCTCGGGGTCGTCAACATCATCGGTTGCGTTAATGTCGATACCGCCAACCGAATCAATCAGCGCCTGCATACCGTCGAAGCTGACCTCGGCATAGTGGGAAATCTGAACACCGCACAGCTCGTTGACCGCCTCGACCATGGCCTCGGCGCCGCCAACGGTATGGCAGGCGTTGATCTTCATGGTCTCGCCCTTGTACACGACCTTAGTGTCGCGCGGAACGGAAATGAGCGTCGCCTGCTTTTGCGTGGGGTCGATGCGTGCCAGGATAATCGAGTCGGCACGATACGTATCCTCGCCCGGACGGCCGTCGGTGCCAAGAAGCAGCACGTAGAACGGATCCTTTGCTTCATCGGTGTCAACCAGAACCCGACGCAGATTGTCGGTAATGACATTAGAATCGCCGAGCTTGCCCATAATGGTGGCAAACCACAGGCCGGCAGCGGTAGTGGCGCTCAGTAGCACGCCAAGCACGACAATGAGCGCGACGTGGCGAATCGTGTGGCTACGACGACGTTGGCGAGCTCGCTCGGAATAACGAGCCACGTTATCGCGACTGTAGATCTTGGCCTGCGCACCAGTTGAGGGTCTTCGGGTGGTGGTATCCGCGAGGGGCTTTTTATTAAACATAGGCAACCTGTATTAGTAGATGACGGGATCGGGGACGGTAGCATGCTCGACATGCGCGCCAAGCGCCTGCAGCTTTTCGACAAACTGCTCGTAGCCGCGCTTGATGTGATGGATAGCCGAAACCTCGGTCGTCCCGTCGGCGATCAAGCCCGCTACGACGAGGGCCGCTCCGCCGCGCAAATCGGGCGAGGTAACCTGTGCACCCGAGAAGCCCTTGACGCCATGAATCATGGCATGATGGCTCTCGATACGAATGTCGGCACCCATGCGCACCAGCTCAGAGGCAAACATAAAGCGATTCTCGAAGATGTTTTCGGTAATAACGGAACTGCCGTCGGCAAGGGCGGAGAGCACCATAATCTGCGCCTGCATGTCGGTCGGGAAACCGGGGAACGGAAGCGTCTGGATGTCGACCGGCTTGATACGCTCGGCACGGTTCACATGGACGCCATCCTCGACGCGCTCGCAGTCGATACCCATAAGCTCCATCTTCTTGAGCACCATGCCCAAGTGAATGGGGCAAAAGCCCGTGACATCGACACCGCGATCGTCGGCCATCAACGCACCGGCAACGATAAAGGTACCGGCCTCGATGCGGTCGCCCACCACGCGATGGATAACGGGATGGAGCTCTTCCACGCCTTCGATCGTCACGACGGGCGTACCGGCGCCAACAATCTTGGCGCCCATCTCGTTGAGCATGTTAGCGAGATCGACGATCTCGGGCTCGCGGGCGGCATTGTCGATAACCGTGGTGCCCTGTGCGCGCACAGAGGCCATGATGAGGTTCTCGGTCGCACCGACGCTGGCGAACTCGAGCGTGACGGTGGTACCGCGCAGACCTTGGGGCGCATTAGCGTTGATGTAACCGTGGGCGGTATCGAACTCAACGCCCAGGGCCTCAAGACCAAGAATGTGCATATCGATCTTGCGAGCACCCAGGTTGCAGCCGCCCGGCATGGCAATTTTGGCGCGATGGAAGCGGCCCAGCAGGGGTCCCATGACGGCGGTGGAAGCGCGCATCTTGGCAACGAGCTCGTAGGGGGCCTCCCATGAATCGACCTGAGAGGTATCAATCTCGAGCGTGTGCTCGTCGAGAACATCGATCGTAGCGCCCATGCCCTTGAGCACCTTGCCCATCACGTGGACATCGGAAATATCGGGCACGTTCTGCAGCGTCGTCTTGCCCGGCGCCAGAAGCGTTGCCGCCATGAGTTTGAGCGCGGAGTTCTTGGCGCCCGAGACGGGCACGGAGCCTCCGATGGCGTGGCCACCCTCAACGCGGATAATATCCAAGGTCTACCCTTTCAAAAAGCATGCCCGGGGTGGCTGGGCCATCCCGGGCATGATGTGTTCGCAAATGGTCGAACGCTAAATCGTTTGACTATTGGGCAAGCTTGAGCTTACACCATGCGATTTCATTATAGAGGTAGGCGCGGCGTGCATCATCCTCCGACAAATTACCCAGCTTCTCTTCAAAACCTTGAATATCAGCTTTAAGCTTGTCGGCATCGACGGTCGCCAAATCGCAAGCGCGCTCGGCGAGAACGGTCACGACATCGTCCGCAACCTGGGCATAGCCGCCGGCCACGGCAAACGTGTGGTCGACAGTGCCCATGGCCTTATCGGAAACGCGAACGTAACCGCGGTCGATCGTGCAAATCTCGCTGGAGTGAGCAGGCAGGACGCCAAACTCGCCATCCGTGGACGGAATCGACACAAACGCAGCGTCGCCCTCATAGGCGCAGCTCACGGGGCACACGATGCGGATACGCATAACCTACTTCTCCCCCATCTTGCGGGCGCGCTCGCGCACGTCCTCAATCGTGGAAGCATAGCGGAAAGCCTGCTCGGGCAGGTCATCGGCCTTGCCGTCGACAATCTCGGCGAAAGAGCGGACGGTATCCTCGACGCGGACGTAGACACCGGGGTTGCCGGTGAACTTCTCGGCGACGTGGAAGGACTGCGAGAGGAACTGCTGAATCTTACGGGCACGGTTGACCGTAAGGCGCTGCTCCTCGGACAGCTCGTCCATACCCAGAATGGCGATGATGTCCTGAAGGTCGGAGTACTCCTGCAGGAGCTCCTGGACCTTGACGGCGACACGGTAGTGCTCCTCGCCGACGATCGAGGGATCGAGAGCGTCGGAGGAAGATGCGAGCGGGTCGATAGCCGGGAATAGGCCGAGCGACGAAATGCTACGCGAAAGAACCGTGGTGGCGTCGAGGTGCGTAAACGTCGTGGCAGGCGCAGGGTCGGTCAGGTCGTCTGCGGGGACGTAGACAGCCTGGACGGAGGTAATGGAGCCCGTCTTGGTCGAGGTAATGCGCTCCTGGAGGTCGCCCATCTCGGTTGCCAGCGTGGGCTGGTAACCAACGGCGGACGGCATACGGCCCAGCAGTGCGGAAACCTCGGAACCTGCCTGGGAAAAGCGGAAGATGTTGTCGATGAACAGCAGAACGTCCTGACCACGATCACGGAAATACTCAGCGGTGGTAAGGCCGGCCAGACCGATGCGCAGACGCGCTCCGGGCGGCTCGTTCATCTGACCATAGACCAAGCAGGTCTTGTCGATAACGCCAGACTCGCTCATCTCGAGGAACAGGTCGGTGCCCTCGCGGGTACGCTCGCCGACGCCGGTGAACACCGAGGTGCCGCCGTGCTCCTGGGCGAGGTTGTTGATGAGCTCCTGAATCAGAACGGTCTTGCCGACGCCGGCGCCGCCGAACAGGCCCGTCTTGCCGCCACGGATGTAGGGCTCGAGCAGGTCGACGGCCTTGATGCCGGTCTCGAAGATCTCGGTCTTGGTGGTGAGCTCGTCAAAGCGGGGCGCTGCATGGTGGATGGGGTAGAACTCCTCCACCTCGGGCATGGGCTTGCCGTCGACGGGCTTGCCCATGACGTTCCAAATGCGGCCGAGCGTCTTGGGGCCAACGGGCATCTTCATGGGCTCACCGGTATCGGTGGCGATGAGGCCGCGCTGCAGGCCGTCGGTCGAGGACATGGCGACCGTGCGGACGACGCCGCCCGGAAGCTGGCTCTCGACCTCGAGGATCGTGCTCAGATGACCGATCGGGGTCTCGGCCTCGACCGTGAGCGCGTTGTAGATCGGGGGCACCGCGCCGTCAAACTTGACGTCGACGACAGGGCCGATGATTCGCACGATGCGACCATCACCGGCAGTCGTCTTCTTGGTGGCTTCCTCGACCGCAAGCTTTACGGTGTTATTAGCCATTACTGTTCCTCCAATGCTGAGGCTCCGCCGACGATCTCGTTAATCTCGGTCGTGATCGAAGCCTGGCGCACGCGACTATACGTGCGGGTAAGGGTCGAGATGATCGCGGTGGCGTTTTCCGTCGCGGAGTGCATGGCCTTGCGGCGTGCACCCTGCTCGGCAGCCGCCGAATCGATCAGGGCCTGGTAGATGACCGTCAGGATATAAGACGGCACAAGCTTGCCGAGAACATGCTCGGGAGAGGGCACGAACTCGAACGTGGACGAGATGCGCTTAGGGGCGTCGGTCTCGTTCTTACGCGGACCGTGGGCCATAGCGATCATCTCGGGGTCGAGCGGCAACAGATGCTCGACGCGAAGCTCCTGATCCACGCGGTTCTTGGCGTGGTGGTAGACAAGCTCGACACGGTCAAGCTCACCGGCACGATACGCATCGCAGATATGAGAGGAGATCATGCGGGCCTGATTGAAATCGGGCTCAGAGGAGTTGCCCTCAAAGTGCATGACAACGTTTGCGCGGTCACGGAAATACGTGGCCGGCTTACGCCCGCACGCGATGATCTCGCACTCGATGCCGTCGTTCGCCCAAGAAGCGGCGAGCTTTTCGGCCGTGCGCTCCACCGTCGTATTGAAACCGCCGGCAAGGCCGCGGTCCGAGGCAATAACGACAATCAGGCCATGCTTGACGCTCTCATGCTTCTGCAGCATGGGATCGGTGCCCGAACAGGAGGCGTCGCCGGCGACCGTCAACATGACGTCGGTCAGCGCCTCCTTATAGGGCTCGGCCTGCTTGGAGCGATCGAGGGCACGACGGATCTTGGCCGTAGAGACCATCTCCATCGTGCGCGTGATCTGCTTGGTCGTGGTAACCGAGGAGATTCGCTTCTTAATGTCGCGAAGGTTGGCCATGGGGCTTAGTTCTCCTCTGATCCAGAAACATCCGAATGGTGCTTGGCCATGAACTGCTGCTTGAAGTCGCCGATGACGCGCAAGAGCTCAGCCTTGGTGTCATCATCGATCTTCTTGGCGCGAACCTTGTCGAGCAGCGAGCCAAAGCCATTGTCCATGTACTCGATGAGCTCGGCACGGAAGGGCAGCACGTCGGCGATCTCCAGGTCATCCAGGAAGCCCTCGTTGCCAGCGAACAGCGTAACGATCTGCTCGCCAACCTCAAACGGCTTGTAACGCGGCTGCTTCAGGAGCTCGGTCATGCGAGCACCATGGGTCAGCTGCTTTTGCGTGGCCTCGTCGAGGTCGGAGCCGAACTGCGTGAAGCCGGCGAGCTCCTGGTACGAAGCAAGGTCCAGACGGAGGTTGCCGGCGACCTGCTTCATGGCCTTGGTCTGCGCATCGCCACCGACGCGGGACACGGAGATGCCCACGTCGACTGCCGGGCGCTGACCCTGGAAGAAGAGCTCGGACTGCAGGTAGATCTGACCATCGGTAATGGAAATGACGTTGGTCGGAATGTAGGCCGAGACGTCGCCGTCCTGGGTCTCGATGATCGGCAGTGCCGTCATGGAGCCGTAACCGTTCTTCTTGGACATCTTGACGGCACGCTCGAGCAGACGAGAGTGCAGGTAGAAGATGTCGCCAGGATAGGCCTCGCGTCCGGGCGGACGATGCAGCGTCAGCGACATCTGACGGTAGGCCACAGCCTGCTTGGACAGGTCGTCGTAGATGACGAGCACGTGGCCGCCGGGGTTGGTCTCGCTGGCGGGCTTGCCGTCCTCGCCGTTGTACATGAAGAACTCGCCGATAGCGGCACCGGCCATAGGCGCGATGTACTGCATAGGGGCGGAATCGGCAGCGGTGGCCGAAACGATGATGGTGTAGTCGAGCGCACCGTGCTGAGCGAGGGTCTCGCGGATGTTGGCAACCGTGGAGGCCTTCTGGCCGATGGCGACATAGATGCAGACCATGCCCTTGCCGCGCTGGTTGAGAATAGCGTCGATGGCGATGGCGGTCTTACCGGTCTTACGGTCGCCGATGATGAGCTCACGCTGACCGCGGCCAATAGGCACCATGGAGTCGATAGCGAGCAGACCGGTCTGAACCGGCTCGCACACCGGGGTACGGTCGATGACGCCGGGGGCCTTGAACTCGATGGGGCGACGGTGCGTAGCGACGATGTCGCCTAGGCCGTCGATGGGCTGGCCGAGCGGATTGACGACGCGGCCGAGCATGGCGCGGCTCACGGGGATATCCATAATGCGGCCAGTGGTGCGGCACTCGTCGCCTTCCTTGATGGAGTCGACGGCACCGAACAGAACGGCGCCGACCTCGTCACGGTCAAGGTTCTGGGCAAGGCCGAAGACGGTCTCACCGGTATCGGAGCTCTTGAACTCCAGAAGCTCACCTGCCATGGCGCTCTTGAGGCCGGAGACGCGCGCGATGCCGTCGCCTACCTCGTCGACCGTTGAAACCTCATGCGTATCGACCGTCGCGGAGAGGCTCGTGAGCTGCTCCTGCAGTTTCTTGGCGATATCCTGGGCATTGAGGGTTTCGGACATTAGGCTTCACCTCCGTACGAATTAGCAGAGTTTGCGAGGGTCTCCTGCGCGATGCGCAGCTGCGTCTTGACGGAAATATCACGACGCTCGCCGCGGGCCTCGAGCACCAGGCCGCCCACGATAGACGGGTCGACCTGCTCGATAAGGAATACCTTGCGGCCGAAGTCCTGCTCGCATTTCTTAGTGATGGTTTGACGCAGCTCGTCGTCGAGCGGGATCGCCGTGGTGACGGTCACGCCCACTACATCCTCGTCTTCCTCGGCAACATACTTAAAGGCAGCTGCCACCTTGGGAAGAAGGTCGAGCTGGTCGCGCTTGGACATGGTGTCGAGCACGGCGATGATCTCGGGGCTGGCAGAAGCCAAGCGCTCGATCATCTCGAGGTCCTCGAACACATGGTTCTCGGCCTTAGCGGCTTCCAGAAGGGAGCGCGCGTAGGTCTCGAGCACCTTGTCCTGATAGCGGCTAGTCGGCATTCAGGCTACCTGCTTCCTGGATGTAGCGCTCGATGAGCTTCTTCTGCTCGGTCTCGTCCTCGAGTGCCTCGCCCACGATCTTGGTGGCGACGGCAACGGACAGGTCGGCGATGGAGCTCGCGGCACCGGCGTAAATGGACTTGCGCTCGTCCTCGACGGTCGTATGGGCCTTGGCGATGATCTCCTCGGCCTCCTTGTGAGCAGCCTCGATGATACGGGCGCGCTCGGACTCGGCGTCCTTACGGGCCTCGAGAACGATGTCGGCAGCCTGACGACGGGCGTCGGTGACGATCGAGTCGGACTCAGCGCGCTTGGCGATAGCCTCCTGCTTGGTCTTCTCGGCCTCGTCGAGGCTCTCCTCGATCTTCTTGCCGCGCTCCTCCATGGTTTTCATGATGCCCGGCAGGGCGACCTTGGCCAGCACGATCCAGATAATCAGGAAGGCGATAAGCGCCGGGATGAACTCCGCCATCTTAGGGATGAGGATGTCCGCACCGGCAGCGCCGTCCTCGGCGAACGCGGAAACCGGCATGAGCAGCGCGGCCGCGGACGCGGAGAGTGCGATCGCGCTCTTCTGGGATGAAAGATTCATACTTGACGCTCCGTGCTATTTAACGATCAGCGCGACAACGAAGCCGATCAGAGCCAGAGCCTCGCCGAAGGCGGAGCCCATGATGAAGACGGTGAACACGCGGCCCTGGACCTCAGGCTGACGGGCCATAGCACCCGTAGCACCCAGAGCAGACAGGCCGATAGCAAGACCAGCGCCGATAACACCGAGACCGTAACCGATAACTCCCACGATTCCTCCTTTGTCGTGCGTGTCTTATTTCACGCAGGATAACCTTTTTATAACTGCCGGGCTCCATGGGTACGGGCACCGGCGGTTTAACGAATTGCCTTACCTTTAAGGCGCGAACGGAAGACTACTCCTCCTCTGCGACCTCCTCTGCCTCGGAGACATACACGGCGGTAAGGACCGTGAAGACGTAAGCCTGAATGGCGCCGACCACAAGCTCGATCGCATAGATCAGGATGAGGATGGCAAGCCAGGCTAGCGAAGGCAGGGCGCCGACGGCGTGGGCCGCGGAAACCTGCTGAAGCAGCGGCTGCATGAACATGCTCGCCATGATGGCGAACGAGCCCATGACCACGTGTCCTGCGAACATGTTGCAGAACAGACGGACGGCAAGCGTGATGAGGCGCAGGAAGGTCGAGAAAAGCTCGACGACCCACACGAGCACGTTCATCGGGAAGCTCACGCCCTGCGGGGCGAGGCTCTTGATGTAGCCGATCACGCCGTGAGCCTTGCATCCGTAGTAGATGAAGTACACGAAGGCGAAAATGGCGAGTGCGGCGGTGGAGCCGATTGCACCGGTACCGGGCTTCATTCCCGGGATCAGGCCGATCATGTTATTGATCAGGATGAACAGGAAAAGCGAGCACAGGAACGGGAAGTGCTTCTTCCAGTTCTCACCCACGACGCCCTTGCCGATATCGTTCTCGACGTACTCGATGATGTACTCGAAACCGTTGACGAAGAAGCCCTTGGGAACCAGGGTCTGCTTCTTCTTGAACACGGCCAGGACGATCAGGAGCACGATCGTGGAGACGATCAGCCAAAACGAGTACTGCGTGATGCCGCAGCTCAGATCGCCCACGACAGGGGTGGAGCTGAACTCGCTGACCAGATGATTAATCTCATCAGGCAGCTTTTCAAAAATTTCCACGACTTACCTTTCGACCTCATGAGGATCTCGCAGCGCCTTGACGACACGAACCGTGCAGGCAGCCATAAAGGCCACGAAGCCGATCGCCTCGCCCAGGAGGAACATGCGAAATGCCTCTCCGAACAACACAAACACAACCAAGGTAAAGACGAGTAGGGCGATTGCCGAGACCGCCAGACTCACCATGCCCTTGAGCATGTCCGCATTCTGCTTATCGTCAAGAACCGGCTTGAGCGTAAAAACAAAGGGAAGAAAGGCGACCGCGCCCGCGATGACGCCTGCAACGATAGCGAGCAGATCGGCTATCTGAAACACTGGCGTCCTCACTTTCCCTCTTTAACGCTTCCCAGAACAGTTCCCGCCAAACATTGGTGACTATTGTACGAGCCAATCGCTAAAGTACAACCGAAAAAGCATCGGTTAATACGCACCTGTTCGTTTTCTTAAGACCTTCTTTATGCCGCAGGTAGGTAATACGTTTTTCTCGAACCCTGCAGGGCAAAACGTCCGTTAACGGGAGTGCGCGCGGTCGCCTTTTGTTCGTCCGCGCGCACCGTTTCTTCGTATTTGCAGCCGCGGCCGTCTTAGCCCGACGACTAGAGCGTGCCGTAGATGCGGTCGCCGGCGTCGCCCAGGCCGGGAACGATGTAGGCAGCCTCGTTGAGATGGTCGTCGATGGCGCAGGTATAGATATGCACATCGGGATCCTTCTCGGTCAGCGACTTGAGGCCCTCGGGGGCCGCGACGATGCACAGCATGCGGATGTCCTTGACACCGCGCTCGCGCAGGTAGCTGATGGCCATCTCGGCCGAACCGCCCGTGGCAAGCATGGGGTCGACGACCAGGCAGATGCGCTGGTCGATATCCTTGGGCATCTTGCAGTAATACTCGTGCGGCTCGTGGGTGACCTCGTCGCGCTCCATGCCGATGTGGCCCACGCGAGCGGAGGGCACCAGGTCGAGGATGCCGTCGACCATGCCAAGACCCGCACGCAGGATGGGCACGATGGCGAGTTTCTTGCCGGCGAGCTGTTTGAACGTGGCGGTAGTGATGGGGGTCTCGACCTCGACATCTTCCATAGGCAGGTCGCGCATGGCCTCGTAGCCGTCAAAAAGCGCGAGTTCGCGCACGAGCTGGCGGAACTGGTTGGTGCCGGTGTTTTTGTCGCGCAGGATCGACAGCTTGTGCTGGACGAGCGGGTGATCGACAAGCGTCACACGGGACGCATCGTAGGTGACGGTCATGGGTTGATTGCCCCTTTCGTTGCGGCCGCAAAACGGCCTTGCTGACAAGGCGCGCAGCAATGTTGCCGCCGCACGCCATGCATTAGTTTAGCGGTTTGTTGTATCGAGCAGCCCATCGCAGCCCTACTGTGAGGTGCTGAGCGAGCGCCTGACTGCATCACGCCAGCCCGCAAGGTTTTGCTCGCGGCGCTCGGCGGACATGTGGGGAAGGAAGGTCCTAACGATCTGGGCATTTTGCTCCAGCTCTTCCAGGTCTTCCCAATAGCCGACGGCAAGACCCGCCAAGTACGCGGCACCGATTGCCGTGGTCTCCACCGTCTCGCATTGCAGCACGGGGATATCCAGCAGGTCGGCCTGGAATTGCATGATGAACTCGTTGCGCGAGGCACCGCCATCGACAGACAGGCGCTCAATCGAAAGCCCCACGTCCTGCTCCATGGCGCGCAGCACGTCGTAGCTCTGATATGCCATGGATTCGCAGGCGGCACGTACGATGGTCGCACGGCTCGAGGCGCCGGTCAGACCGCACACGATACCGCGAGCATGCGGGTCCCACCAGGGAGCACCCAAACCCGCAAAGGCCGGAACGAAGTAGCAGCCCTCGTTGTCGCTAATCGAAGCGGCGAGTTGTGCCGACTCGCTCACGCTCGAGATGATGCCCATGTTGTTGCGAAGCCAGTTCATCGTTGAGCCGGCGGCAAAAATAGAGCCCTCGAGCGCATAGCTGACTTTGCCGTCCGCAGCGATACCGATGGTGGAGACCAGGCCATTCTTGGATTCGACGATCTCGTCGCCGGTGTTCATGAGCATAAAGCAACCCGTGCCATAGGTGTTTTTGGTCTGGCCGGGACGGAAACAGCAGTGGCCGAACAGCGACGCCTGTTGGTCACCCGCCACGCCCATGATGGGCGGCATGTTGGTCATGATGTCGCTCGCGACGCGGCCGTAGTCGCCCGAGCTCCAGCGAACCTCGGGCATCATGGAACGTGGAACGTCAAAGAGTGCCAGCAGGTCGTCGTCCCAATCGAGCGTATGGATATTAAAGAGTGCCGTGCGGCTGGCATTGGTGTAGTCGGTGGCAAAGACCTGGCCGCCGGTGAGGTTGTAGATGAGCCAGGTGTCGATGGTGCCAAACATGAGGTCGCCCGCCGCCGCGCTCTCGCGTGCGCCGTCGACGTTGTCGAGAATCCACTGCACCTTGGAGGCCGAGAAATACGGGTCGAGCGTGAGTCCCGTGCGGGAGCGCACCAGCTCCTCGCAACCCTGTTCAACCAACGCGTCGATTGCCGGCGCGGTACGGCGGCACTGCCATACGATGGCGTTATAGATCGGCTGACCGCTCACGCGGTCCCAGACCACCGTGGTCTCGCGCTGGTTGGAGATGCCGATGGCGGCAATGCGGTCGGAGTGGATACCGCTCTTAAACTGGACTTCCATCATGACGGCGATCTGGCTAGCAAGGACCGCCATGGGGTCTTGCTCCACCCAGCCGGGACGCGGGAAGCTGGTTTTGACGCTGCGACGTGCCTGCGCGACGATGCATCCGTACTCGTCGACGATGGTCGCAAGTACCGAGGTGGTGCCGCAGTCGAGCGCCATGATGTAGGAACCGCCAAAGTCAAACGAGGCATCTTCCATGCCCAGGCTGCCCAGATTCAACGACATCGCTTAAACCTTTCTATTGCATCGGGTCGGACAGGACCCGTTCGATCTCTGATGCGGGAAGTGCGCCTTGGCGCAGGATCTGGAGCTCGCCGTGCTGAAACGACACGATGGTCGAGGCGTCGCGACACGGGGTCTCACCGGCGTCGACGGCAACATCGACCCCCTCCAGGATGCGACCCTCCACCGTGATAAAACTTGCCGGCGCGGGCGCGCCATGCGTGTTGGCGCTGGTGCAGGCAAGGGGGCTGCCACAGGCGCGAATGAGCGCCTGCACCACGGGCGAGGCCGAAGCGCGAAGTGCCACCGTGTCGTCGGCAGCGCGCATAAAGGTCGGCACGCAGGGGGCTGCCTTGACCACGATAGTCAGGGCTCCCGGCCAGCATCGTCGCGCGAGTATGCGGGCATCTTCCGGGATATCCACGCCATAGCGGTCGAGTGCTTCGACGCCATCGACCAGCCAGGCAACCGTTTGGGTGAGCTCGCGCTGCTTGAGGGTAAAGATACGACGATAGCCGGTACCGAGTGCGGGGACCGCGGCGCCGTTGACGGTGGCCTGCGGATCTCGCGGCCACGATGGGAATTCGCTTGTATCTTGGGGCACGGCGTCCGAGAAGGCGTTGACTGCCACGGCGACACCGTAGACGGTCTCGGTCGGGATCAGGGCCAGGCCGCCGCGGCCGAGCACCTCGGCCGTGCGCTCGACGGCAAGCCGATGCGGCTCGCGCGTTCCCTCGTATACCCGATAGACCGTCTGCATGTGTATGCCAGCCCCTTACGCTCTGGTGCAAGTTTGTTTACTGTGGGGCATTCTCGCACGAAACGTTCAACCTATTTGCCCAGAGCGCATGTTGGTTTGGTGAGCGGCTCTAGTAGTCGGTGAAAGTGAGGGGGTTACTGGACTGCGACGAACTTCTTTGGCCTGCCGGCGTGGCGTTCTTGGGCGGCGTAGCGCTCGATGCTGTCTATCGTTATCATCCGACGGCCGTCGACGAGTTCAACATCGAGCTTTCCGGCTTTGACCAGCGCGGTAATCCGCGGAGCGGAGACTTTGAGGTCCAGCGCTGCGTCTTTAAATGTTCGGCACGCCGCTTCCCGAGCGTCCTCGTGGTCGATTTCGACTGAAAGGGCCACGACCTCGGCCGAGCGTTCGTACCCTGCCGGAGTCAAACCGTTGTTGAGGTCGTCGGCCAAAAACGCCATCAGTGCCTCGGTAGCATGGGCAATCGCTTCTTCGCGCGTATCGCCATCGGCAAAGGCGCCGGGAATCTGCGGGAAGCTAGCGCAGTAACCGTCGTCTTCTTTTATGAGAACGCAGTCATAGGTAAATCGCTGCCTCATTTTGCCTCCAACTACCATCCAGCTTGGCGACGAATACTTGCCCACGTGCCCTTCTTTGGTCGATCACCACCAGAGCCGTTCACGGTGACAACACGGTCACCAGAAACATACTTAGCATGACTACCGACTTGCGCGACCTTCACGAATCCATCGTGCTTGAGTAGGGCAATGATTTCCCGAAAGGTAGGAGGTTGCATGGGCCGACCTCTTTCAGCCGTCCTAATTATAAACTAATTTATAATTTTTGCTAACCAGTTAATAAATATTACTGGCGCTGTTTGGGCTCGGTGACGATGGCTCGGACGATGCGGGGGCGATCGGTGAGGTCGTGGACGATGCGCACGTCCGACAGACCCGCTTGGCGGCAGAGCTCGGCCGCAGCGTCGAGCGCGCCCTCGTAGAGCTCGCAGGCAAACAGGCCGCCGGCGCGCAACATGTAGGGCGCCGCGTTGAGCAGGCGGCGGAAGATATCGAGGCCGTCGGCGCCACCCTCGAGCGCCAGATCGGGCTCAAAGTCCTTGACCTCGTGCGGCAGCGAGCGCATGACATCGGTGGGGATGTAGGGCGGGTTGGAGACGAGTACGTCAAAGGTGCCCCACTCTTCGCGGGGAATGGAACTCACCAGGTTGGTGAGGCTAAAGGCAACCTCATCTGCCGTGAGGCCGAGGGTGTCGCGGTTTTTGGTGGCCAGATCGATGGCGCGCGACTCGATATCGGTGGCGGTGCAGGTAACGTGGCCGCGGCGCTCCCAGGCAAGGGAGAGCGAAATGCAGCCCGTGCCGCAGCCGACCTCGAGAACGCGGGCAGTGCGGGGCTCGGCTGGGGCAGGCGCAGCGGCATCCTGAGCTGAAACCGTCTCCTGGTCGGCACCCTCGATGGCGACGCCGTATTCGTCGAGCTCGGACTCGGCGGCTTCCGCGGCTTCGGCTTCTGCTGCCTGCGCGGCGGCTTCCTCGGCCTCGCGATCGGCCAGTTCCTCGGCATAGGCACGGCTGCCCAGTACGTCGCCGCCTAGCGCCGCCTCATCGGCAGCCGTCAGATTAGCGGCACGGCGCTCGGCAGTCGCCCGTTCGTCTGCCAGCGCGGCCTCGGCCTTGCGTGCCTCCTCGACCTCATCGTTCCAAGGCAGCTCAACACGCTGACGGGCAGCAGCCTCGGGGCTCAGCACCTCGGCATCCAGATAATTGAGGACTTCCTCGACGAGCATCTCGGTCTCGGGACGCGGAATGAGTACGCCAGGGGCGCACGCGACGTCGATCATGCGGAACTGCGTGCCGCCCGTGATGTATTGCAGCGGCTCGCCTTTGGCGCGGCGGACGACCGCCGCGTGCATGATCTCGAGCTGGGCCGCGTCGAGCATCTCGTCCATGCGCATATATAAGTCGATGCGCGCCAACCCCGTGGCAGCGCAGAGCAGCCACTCAGCAGAAAGACGGGGATGCTCCTCGCCGCGCTCGGCCAGGTACTCCTTGGTCCACTCGAGACAACGCTTGATGGTCCAAATCTCGTTTGCCATGGGGTCCTCCCCTCTTATGCGCCGGGCGGCGCGCGAATGTCGGAGCAGATTGTACGCGAGGGCGACGCACGACAAGGGACGATTGAAGGCGATTATCGAGAATCAGCCCAGAATTTTGCACCGAGCTCGCTCAAAGTGTTCATTCGCTGACGTCTAAATTTGAATTCGTCAAGCTTTTGGCAAGGTTGCCCCAAAACTGACCAATCTCTAACCAAGAACTTGCCACATCGCTTGACGCACGACCCATCAAAAATCGCCCCGCGACTTCTTGGACAATTTTTCGAGCAATATTTTCGATAGCAGATATATGCCGTCAATTACCTTAAGCAGGTAAGCAGCTCAAATGCCATAACAGCCGACTGAATAACATCTCAAAGCAATGTCCCCAATGACTCCCTACGGATCATTTGACAACCAAGGAAACGCCGATGTTTTGGCAATGCCAGCGAGCGACGTCCAGAGCGAACAAGTTGGCATGAAAAAGGCAAGGCATAGACCTTCTGGTCATGCC
>URVD01000003.1 GCA_900551195.1 uncultured Collinsella sp. | reverse complement strand
TGGGCAAACGTAAAGGGCCGACCGCGGAGATGCGCGATCGGCCCTTTTTAGTTGCTTGGATGTAGGGGTCAGTGGAAGGCAAGTGCCTACAGGCGATCCTTGTTCTCGGCTTTAACGGCGTGAGCCTGCTGAACAAAGAACAGGTCGTACACCACGATGACAAAGGCGCCAAAGTTGATGGCATCGCCGCCAAACGCGGGAAGCGTAAGCACCGCTTGGGCAAGCGTGGCGACCGCGGCAACAATACCGAGCTTAAACGCGCCGTCCACCTGCGAAGGCTTGTTGGCGCCCTTGATGCCCGCAACACCTGCGGCAAGATCGACAAGACCCTTGATGACAAGTACGGCCGCGGCGAGCATGGCGTTCGGCCCGTACGTGGAATCGAGACTGCCTCGGGCGATGCCGACGCCGGCGATGACGAGGCTGGCGATGCCCAAAACAAAGTAGATGAGAGCAAGGATTTTGAGAGTCTTGCGAGTGAAGCTCATGGCTGGTCCTTTCGATACGAGTACGCCAACTTGGCGCACCCAATGTACTGCACATATGGTGAAGCACATTGTAGTTCAACGCGGCGATGCATGCGTTTGAAAGCGTCTCTTGCCTGTACGGTCCAACCTTTCAAAAAGGAAAGCTGGACGTAAGCCAAATCGATGGCAGCCCATGTGCGGCGCTGCGATGATGAGGTCGTAACAAGGAGCTGGTCTCAAGGAGGAGCCATGATGTACGGAGCAGGGCAAGTGCGTGAGCCGCGGTCGTTGGGAAGGCGCATGAGTGATTCCGTGATCGCTGCCGTGTGCACGGGATTGATGGCGGTGCTTTGCATTGGGATGCTGTGGGCCATGTCACATGTGGGACAATAGCGGACGGTTGGGTGTCGTCATGAACGGCGCCCACGTATTCGTTTTGCTTGCTAAGGAGTACCCATGGGCGTCGTCGATCCCTTTTCTGTTGCTCGGGCCGCGGGGCTTGAGCTGACCGGGAAGCCCGAGGGCCTCACGCTCACCGACGGCACGATGGAGCTGCGTGCCGATTTTGGCCGCATGCTGCCGCGACTCAAGCAGGGCCGTCTGCAGCAAGAGCTGTTGGTGAAGGCTGCGCGTGCAAAAGGCATCGAGCGGCCGTGGGCAATTGACGCCACGGCAGGCTTTGGCGAGGATTCGCTGCTGCTCGCGGCCGCGGGCTTTGCGGTCGATTTGTATGAGCAGGATTGCGTGATTGCGGCGCTCCTCAAGGATGCCTTGGACCGCGCGGCAGATGATCCGGCGCTTGCGACAGCCGTGGCGCGCATGCGCTTACATGCGGGCGAGGACAGTATTACCGGCCTTCGCCATACGGCTGAGCTGATCGGGCGGGGCGAGCTTGCCGCCCCCGACGTGGTGTATCTGGACCCCATGTTTCCCGAGCGCACCAAGAGCGCGGCGGTGAAAAAGAAGTTCCAACTTTTGCATCATCTGGAACAGCCGTGTGCCGATGAGGAGACGCTGGTCGAAGCTGCGCTTGCGGCGCACCCGCGCAAGGTCGTTATCAAGCGACCGGTGAAGGGGCCACTGCTTGCCGGCGTTAAGCCGAGCTATCAGCTTGCGGGCAAGGCCGTTCGCTACGATGTGTTAGTGCCGCCGCGCCCGTAACTTGCGTGCGATTACCGGCGCTTCGCTAGCGCCGTGCCGATGCGGCGTCTATTTCCATGGGTGCGACGTCAGGTGCCATCCACCGCAGTATTCGCATTTGTAGCAGGCCAAACCACGCCGCCCGCGGTTTTCGCAGTCGGCCATAACTGCCTCGGCCTCGGCGCGCGTATCGTAACGGTTTTTGCGTTCGCACGACTTGTAGCGCCAGGCTTCATTGCGCTCGGCGTTCAGGGCGTCGCGGCGCTCGTCTTCGCGCGCAAACAGGTAGCTCATATCGCCGCCGGTGGCAGCGCCCAAAAACTCGCTTTTGGCCTTTGACCAGGCGGCTCGCTTTTTGCTTCCCATCTGCATCGCGCCCCTCTCCAAACGTTGGTATCATTGCTCAATCAAAGTGATACCAATAAACGTGAGGTCGCCGCGTGATGATCAGAAAAACCCTCGATACCGACATTCCCGCCGTCATGGCTATCTATGACGCGGCCCGCGCCTTTATGCGCGCGCATGGCAACGCCACGCAGTGGCCCGAGGGCACGCCTTCTGCCGAGCAGCTGGCTGCCGATATCGCCGCCGGTGGCAGCTATGTGTGCGAAGTCGATGGTCACGTGGTGGCGACGTTTGCCTTTTTACCGGGCCCGGACGAGTGCTATGACGTAATTGAGGACGGTCAATGGCGTAGCGACACTCCGTACGCCGTGCTGCACCGTGTGGCATCCGACGGCACCGTGCACGGTATCGCGGCCGCGATGTTTGCCTTTGCCAAGGAGCGTGCCGATCACCTGCGCATCGACACACATCAGGACAACCTGCCCATGCAGGGAGCCATTGCCAAGGCCGGGTTTAAGCGCGCCGGTATCGTATATGTGTCGGACGGTACGCCGCGTGTTGCGTTTGACTGGCTGCGCGAGGCGTAAGAGCGACGCCTCATATCAATAATTCATGCGAACGAAACTGGCCCAGGTGGGGTCATTTTCGTTCGCTGTGCTGATTTGCAAGCCGGCTTTCGCAAGGCGCGAACCTACGAAAATCGCCGCGCGGCAACGCGGGGCGATGAGCTCGGTCGGGGGATAGGGCCCGCTTCGCCCGCCGGCCCGTAAATTGTATCATCCAGTGTGGAGCGTGAACGCCCGTTGCCGCGTGCGATGGGCTTGCAATAAGAGGAGAGCCATGTCGAAGCAAGCGGTCGTTGGAATCTTGGCGCATGTCGATGCCGGCAAGACCACGTTGGCCGAGGCCATGCTGTTCAACGCGGGCCGCATTCGCAAGCGCGGCCGCGTTGACGATGGCGACTCGCATCTGGATACGAACGAGATTGAGCGTGAGCGCGGTATCACGATCTTCTCGTCGCAGGCTGTGCTCGACCATGGTGACACCCACGTTATGCTCGTGGACGCTCCCGGCCATGTCGATTTTTCTGCCGAGGCGGAGCGCACGCTGCGTGCCCTGGACTACGCGATTCTGGTGGTAGGCGCCAACGATGGCGTACAGGGGCACACCGAAACCCTGTGGCGCCTGCTTGCGCGCTATGACATCCCGACGTTCATCTTTATCAACAAGATCGATTTGGAGAATCCCGGCCGCGATGTTTTGCTGGCACAACTTGGGCAACGTCTTTCTGAGGGGTGCCTGGATGCCAACGAACTGCTGGCGGGTGGCGCCGTTCAGGAGGACGCTGCTGCGTTGGACGAAGCGGCGCTCGAGGAGTTTCTTGAAGCGGGTGAGCTTTCTGTCGCAACGCTGTCGCGCATGGTTGCTGAGCGCAAGCTCTTTCCCTGCTTTGCCGGCTCGGCGCTCAAGGACCAAGGTGTGGACGAGCTGTTGGATGGTATATGCGCGCTGATGCGCGAACAGGCGTGGCTCCCGGAGTTTGCCGCCCGCGTCTATCGCGTCAGCCGCGGGGACCGCGGCGAGCGCTTGGCTTGGGTTAAAGTGACCGGCGGCACGCTGCATGCCAAACAGGTGATTAACGGACGTTCCGGTGCCGAGGCATGGGAGCAGAAGGTCGATCAGGTACGCATCTATAACGGCGAGAAGTATGAGCTTGCCCAAGAAGTTGCTGCTGGCGGCATTTGTGCCGTGACGGGCCTTGCGCACGTTCGCCCAGGGGACGCTCTGGGCGCGGAACCCGCGTGCGATGCGCCCGTCATTGCGCCGGTCCTCACCTATACGGTGCTTCCGGGCGAACACGATGTCCACGCGGTGTTCAAAGCGCTGACTGAGTTGGCGGACGAAGATCCCATGCTCGGCGTAAGCTGGAATACGCATCTTGAGCAGATCCATTTGCAGTTGATGGGCGCCGTGCAGCTCGAGGTCGTGCAGCGGGTGTTGGCCGATCGCTTTGGCCTTTCGGTTGCGTTTGAGTCTGGCGGCATTCTCTATAAGGAGACTATTTCGCAGCCGGTCGAGGGCGTGGGCCACTTTGAGCCACTGCGCCACTATGCCGAGGTGCATCTGCGTCTGGAGCCGTTGCCGGCGGGTTCGGGCGTGCAGTTTGGCACCGTGACCTCGACCGATGAGCTCGATCTTAACTGGCAGCGTCTGGCACTCACCAACGCCATGGAGCGCGATCACCTGGGCGTGCTGACCGGCTCGCCCATCACCGATGTGCGCATTACGCTCACGGGCGGCCGTGCGCATGCCAAACACACCGAGGGCGGCGATTTTCGCCAGGCCACGTACCGCGCGATTCGCCAGGGGCTCATGCAGGCGCGTGAGGCTGGCGCGGCGGTGCTGTTGGAGCCGTGGTACCACTTTGAGCTCGAGGTGCCGGGGGAGTGCGTGGGCCGGGCGCTCTCGGATGCCACGCGCATGGGTGCCGAGTACGAGCCACCGACGATGACGGGGGACCGGGCGAAGCTTGTGGGTCGCGTGCCGGCATCCGAGGTGCAGGACTATGCCCTGGAGGTAGCTGCCTACACGAGCGGTCGCGGGCATCTGTACCTGGAGTTCGCCGGCTATGCGGCTTGCCATGATGCCGAGCGCGTAATCGAGACGGCCGCCTATGAGCCCGAGGCCGATCTGCCCAACACGCCCGACTCGGTCTTTTGCTCTCACGGCGCTGGTTACACGGTCAAATGGTACGACGTACCCGCCGCGGCGCACGTAAAGATCGATCCCGCCACCTTCCGCCCCTGGCGAGCAGCAGACGCCGAGTTTTTCGGCCACATGTGACAGAGGGGCAGCCCCTTTGTCAGATTCAGTTGGTATAACTCGGTATAAGTTGGTATAACTGTTACCAGGATTTACCGATCCGAGGAGGCCGACATGAATCCAAATCCCTTTAAGCCAACGGCAGGCAAGCGGCCTCCGATGCTCATCGGTCGAGAGTCGGTCATCGAAGATTTTGAGGAAGGACTCGACAACGGCGCCGGAGCGCCGGGTAGGCTCATGCTCATTACGGGAAACCGCGGCTGCGGCAAAACGGTTCTCCTGCGGGAGCTGCAACGTCTAGCCAGCGAGCGCGGATGGGCGGTTATCTCCGATTCCGCTTCGCTTGGCTTATGCGACCGCTTAGCCGACGCGCTTCGCTCGAATAAGCCCGTTGTGACGTCAATGGAGTTCGGTCCGTCGTTTGGCCGGATGTCGGTCGAGGCGGCGCGAGCAAAGGGCGAAACGTTGCGAGGGCTGGTCAACGAGCGCCTCAAGAAGCTCGGTCCAGGCAAGGGCATACTGTTTGCGATTGACGAGGCACAATCGGCGTCTATCGAGGAACTGGCGGCCCTTGCCGTTCTCTATCAGCAGTTGCTCGGAGACCAGGATGCCACGGGCTTGCCCGATAGCGACCAGCGCGGTCTTGCGCTGGTGTTCGCTGGCTTGCCCAGTATGGTTGACGATCTGCTCGAAGAGCCGAGCGTGACGTTTTTGCGGCGTGCCCAGCAGCGTACGCTGGAGGCGATATCTTTGCCCAAGGTACGCGATTCGTATATCCAGACGGTCAAAGACGCTGGTCTTTACGTTGACGCGGAGACAGCGGACCTTGCGGCGCACAAGAGCATGGGGCATCCCTATATGGTTCAGCTGGTGGGATATTACATGTGGCGGTCTGCTGTCCGGCGTAGCTCGCAGGTCATCGAAAGGCGCGATGTCGAGGATGGCCATGCGGATGCCGTCTCCGAGTTCTACGAAGCGGTTGACGCGCCTCTGTATTACGGGCTGCGCAGTCCACAGCGCCTCTTTATCGAGGCCATGGCGGTTGAAGAGGGCAAACCGACGCGCATGGCGGATATCATTGAGCGCTGCGATCGCACCCAGAGCTGGGCGAGTAAATATCGCGCAAGCCTGATTCGCGAGCGCGTCATCGAAGCTGCCGGATACGGCCTCGTCCGGTTTACCGTGCCCATGCTGGGCGCGTACATTCGCGATCGAGTTATATGGCATGAGTAGGGTGATAAAGGTGACGGAACAGAAGATGAGCCCGCAGGCTATCGAGGTACGTGGCGCACGTGTCCATAACCTTAAGGACATCGATATCGATATTCCGCTGGGAAAGCTCGTGGGTATTGCCGGCGTGTCAGGTTCGGGCAAGAGCTCTCTGGCGCTGGGGGTTCTTTATGCCGAGGGCTCGCGTCGTTACCTGGAGGCGCTCAGCACCTATACTCGACGTCGCCTGACGCAGGCCGAGCACGCTCAGGTGGACGAGGTACTGCACGTGCCGGCGGCGCTCGCGCTGCACCAGCGTCCGAGCGTGCCGGGCGTGCGCTCGACCTTTGGCACCATGACCGAGCTCAACAATAGCCTGCGTTTGCTCTTCAGCCGCTGTGCCCATCACGTGTGCCCGCATTGCGGGGCGCGTGTGGAGCCGAGCCTTAACGTGGCTGCGGGCCTGTCGCTCACGTGTCCGACATGCGGCCGCGAGTTCTACGCGCCGAGTGCCGAGGATTTGGCTTTCAATAGCGGTGGTGCATGCCCCACCTGCGGTGGCACCGGCGTCATGCGCGAGGTGGACGAGGCGAGCCTGGTGCCCGACGAGTCAAAGACTATCAACGAAGGTGCGGTCCTTCCCTGGGGCACGCTCATGTGGGATCTGATGAAGCAGGTGGCCGGCGAGATGGGCGTACGCACCGACGTGCCGTTTAACCAGCTCACGCCTCAGGAGCGCGACATCGTGTTCCATGGTCCGGCGGTCAAAAAGCACATTCTCTACGTTCCCAAAAACGGCGAGGGCGCCACGCCGCTCGACTTCACCTATTACAACGCCGTCTATACCGTGGAGAATGCGCTTGCCAAGGTTAAGGACGACAAGGGGCTCAAGCGCGTTGCGCGCTTTCTGCGCGAGGGGCCATGCCGTGACTGTGGCGGCACGCGCCTCTCCGAGGCCGCACGCCAGCCCCAGGTACGCGGTATCAATCTGGCACAGGCGGCGGCCATGACATTGGGCGAGGCGATTGAGTGGGTGCACGGGGTGCCCGCATCCTTGCCGGCCGAGATGCAGCCCATGGCAGTGGATATCTGCGATTCATTTTTGAGCACGGCTCGTCGCTTGGTCGACCTGGGGCTTGACTATCTCTCGCTCGACCGCGCCGGCGCCACGCTCTCCACGGGTGAGCGCCAGCGCGTCCAGCTCGCCCGCGTGGTGCGCAATCGCTCGACGGGCGTGCTCTATGTACTGGACGAGCCCTCGATTGGCTTGCATCCTGCCAATGTCGACGGCCTGGTGGGCGTGATGCGCGATCTGGTGGATGACGGCAACACCGTGGTTGTTGTCGACCACGATACGCGCGTACTGGCGGAAGCCGACTATCTTGTCGAGATGGGCCCCGTTGCCGGAGCAGGCGGCGGCAATGTGATCGCCGCTGGTACGGTAGACGAGGTCGAGCAATCGCAGAGCAGTCGCATCGCGCCGTTTTTGCGCGCCGAGCCCAAGCGCTTGCGTCCGCAGGTGACTGACGACGAAATGTTCGACCAGGGCCATATCCGCATGGCGACCGATGCCATCCATACCGTCAAGCCGCTCGAAGTCGATATCCCGCGCGGTCGCTTGGTTGCGGTTACGGGTGTTTCGGGTTCGGGCAAGACGACGTTGGTACTCGAGACGCTCATCCCGGCGCTTAAGGCGCAGGCAGCTGGCGAGCGCCTGCCGGGGCACGTGCGTTGGGTCGATGCCGAGGGTATTGCCCGCGCAAACCTGATTGACGCTACGCCCATCGGCGCCAACGTGCGCTCGACGGTAGCGACTTATGCCGACATCCATGATGAGCTGCGCCGCGCTTTCGCCCGTACGCCCGAGGCCAAGGCAGCCGGCTACAAGGCGGGCGCCTTTAGCTACAACACCGGCGCCTTGCGCTGCCCTACGTGTGACGGCACGGGCTCGATATCGCTCGACGTGCAGTTTTTGCCCGACGTCGAGATCGTCTGTCCCGCATGTCGCGGCTCTCGCTACGCGGAATCCGCCTCGCATATCCATCGCGAGGGCAAGGACGGGAGCCTGCTTACGTTGCCGCAGCTTATGGATATGAGTGTGGATGAGGCGCTCGACGCCACACTGGGACTCAAGAAGGTTCAGACGCGCTTGCAGACCTTGCACGACCTGGGCCTGGGTTATCTCACGCTTGGCGAGCCCACACCGGCGCTTTCGGGCGGTGAAGCGCAGCGCCTTAAGCTTGCGAGCGAGATGGGACGCGTGCAGGACGATGCCGTATTCGTGTTCGACGAGCCTACGATCGGCCTACATCCGCTCGATGTTCAGGTGTTGCTGAGTGTGTTCGACGGCCTTGTTGCCAAGGGCGCCACGGTTATCGTGATCGAACACGATCTCGACCTTATCCGTAACGCCGATTATGTGATCGACATGGGCCCGGGCGGTGGCGACGCCGGCGGGCAAATCGTCTGCGCCGGTACGCCAGGCGACATCGCGGCCTGCTCCAAGAGCATTACCGGCCGCTATCTATAGGCGATGCGACAAAGGGGCACCCCTTTGTCGCATTGACTTCTATTTCACGCATTGAGCTGCGAGATAGTCGCGGAAGAATGGCAATTCAAATGCGACGAGCCCTCGTCCTCGCTCCCCGATGATGCCGGCGTCTATCATGCGGCGTCGGTAGCGGGAGACCTGCTGCGGCGAACGCTTAAGGCGCTCGACAAGGTCAGCGGTGGTGGACTCTTCCTCGTCATCGAGCATGGCGATGAGGAATCGCTTGTCCTCTGCCGTGAGTTCCCGATAGGTTGCCGCGAGGATTCGGTCGTCCATCTCGTCGCGCGCGATTTTGATTCCCAGGTCAAAGTCGCGTGACGAGATCTCCTTCGAATCGCTTGTGAGGTCCCAGGCACGGTAGCCTACGAGTTGCAATAGGAAGGGAAAACCAGAGATCGAGCGAACGGCTCGATCGATTCCCTCAGCATCTGCCAGGCGATCGTTTTCCTGGATTGTGCGAATCAAGGCCTCGCGCACGTCATAGTCGGCAATGCGGCCCAGATGATATTGTTGGGCGCGGCGAAGGAACGAGACCGTCTTGTGGTTCAGTAGCGTCGATACGTTGTTGGGAAGTCCCGCCATGAGCAGGGCGACGCGTTTCCCATCGGTCACAAAGTGCTGATACGTCGCTGCGAGCTGAATCATCTCGTTGAGTGTCGGGTCCACCTCGTCAACCGTGACGAGCAGACCGGTGCCCGCCTCGTTGAGCTGGTCGATGATGTCGCTCATGCGATAACGCCAGGTTGAGGCATCGTGAACGCGATTGACCTCGATGCTGCCGAGCGGTGCAATTCCGAGACCGGTGACTTCGAAGTGGTTGGACGGGTCGATAAGATGGCCGGCAGCACGTTTCGCCCCGAGCTCGATTTCCTCAAGCATTCCCGGGAGCGCGGTCGTCTTTACGGCAATCCAGCCGTGGGATTCCGCCCTTGTCGCGAGCGACGACATGAGAGCGGTTTTACCGGTTCCACGCGCGCCTGAGAAGATCGATGTTAATTCTGGGCGCCTGCGCTGGCTCAAGAAGGCACGGTCCAAATCCCGAATAATCTGTTGTCTGCCAGCGAGATGGGCAGGAACCTCACCAAAACTGGGGGTAAATGGGTTCTCGAGATATTTCACAAGGCTCTCCTTTCACACCGCCGTTTAACTTCATTTTACTTTAGTTAATTCTGATTAAAAGTGATGGCTCTTTATCTAGAGCATCAATTAGGCGTGTGTGCCGTCGGCGTGGCGCTTGAATGTGACAAAGGGTCAGTCCCTTTGTCACATTCCCGGAAAGCCTGTTTGGCGTAGGGCTTCGTAGAGGACGATGGCGGCGCTGTTGGAGAGGTTGAGTGCGCTGATGCGGTAGTCGTCCGGGTTGACGAAGTTGCCGCAGATATCCTGCTGAAGGATGGTCTCGTGGCTGTCCTCGGTATGTCCGAGCGATTCCTCGTGAGCTTCCCAGGCCTCGGCGTTATCGAGTGAGTCACAATCGCGCAGCATCGGGATGCGCTCGCAGCGCTCGGGCGCCGCGGCAAGCAGTGGCTCGGGAATGCCCGAGCTCTCGCTGCCAAAGACCAAATAGTCACCGTCGCGGTAGGTGCTTTGCGCATAGGTGCGGCGTGCCTTTTTGGTCAGCAGATGCAGATGGCCATCGGCGGGGGAGAGGCCGTTGCGCGCAAGGAAATCCTCCCAGCCGGCATAGGTCGTCACGTCCAAATTTTGCCAGTAGCCCAGACCGGCGCGACGTACCGTCTTGTCATCGAGGGAAAACCCCAGCGGCTCCACCAGATGCAGATGGGCACCGGTGACCACGCAGGTACGGCCGATATTGCCCGTATTGGCCGGAATCTCGGGCGCATACAGCACGATATTGAACATGAATCTCCTTGGCTCAGAACGAAAAACCACCACGAAGGGCACCTTCGTGGTGGTTTGGCGGTTACGTAGGCGGAAAAATGCCCGCTTGGATAAACCTAGGCGCGGTGCCAGTCGGTCAGGCAGGCATCGAGGGAGGCGATGAGCGCATCCTTGTCCATGTGACGGCCGATGATGCACAGGCTTGTCATGCGGTCGCCCGTCTCGTCGTCCCAAATCTGCATGATCTCGGGGTTCTCGTCGATAATCTTCTGCTTCTCGCCCTCGGGCGCAGAGTCAACGAACAGACCGTTCTCCATCAGGCGCATCTGGTGGCCGGCCTGCTCGAACATGTAGCACATGTCCGGATCGCCGGTCTGCCACAGCGGACCCTTGACGCGGATGACCTCGTCGGGCCACTCCTGCTCAACAAAATCGGTGAACTTCTGCAGGTCAAACGGCTTGCGGCGCGAGTACACAAAGGTCTCGATGTCGTACTCGAGCACCTCAGGGTCGTCGTGCTCCTCGGGATGCTCCATGGCCTCGATCCAGGCGGCGGAGTTGTAGGCGCGCATAAAGTCGAAGCGGTCGGTATCGAGCAGCTCCTCCATGGGGACCTCGCCGTTTTGGGCCTCGACGATCACGGCGTCCTTCTGCAGGCTGCGCACGATGGCCTTGAGCTCGGCGATCTGCTCGGGCGTTACGGTATCGGTCTTGTTAAGGATCAGCGTGGAGCAGAACTCGATTTGCTGGATGAGCAGGCTTTCGATGTCGTCCTCGTCGATATCCTCAGCCAGCAGGTCGCGACCGCCGTTGAACTCGTCGTACATGCGGGCGCAGTCGACCACGGCCACGATGTTGTCGAGCGCGAGCTTGGGCTCGCCGCCCACCTTGGCCTCGTCGCAGAAGCTCGAGATGGTGTAGGCGATGGGGATAGGCTCGCAAATACCCGATGCCTCGATGATGATGTAATCGAAGTTGCCCGAATCGGCGATGCCCTGCAGCTGGTTGGCAAGGTCGTCCGAAAGCGTGCAGCAGATGCAGCCGTTGGTGAGCGGGATGAGGTCGTCGGTCTCGGACAGGCCGCCGTCGGCGATAAGGCTGGCATCGACATTGATCTCGCCGATATCGTTGACGATCACGGCGGCGCGGATGCCGCCGTCGTTAGCGAGGATGTGGTTGAGCAGCGTGGTCTTGCCGGCACCGAGGTATCCGGTAAGCATGATGATCTTCACGGGTTTGTTGGGCATGTGCCCTCCTTTGTTAGACATGGCTTACAGTTGAATCTTATGCCAAACGCCTGCTCTTATACCCACGCGCCGGCAAATAACACAAGCTACTCCCAGGCTCCCCAAACATCGGGGCAATAACCGATGGTGGCCTTTTTGCCGTTGCGCACGATGGGCTCGGCCAAGACCTGCTGGTTCTCGAGCAGCTTGTCGAAGCGCTGACTAGGGGTGAGGTGCTGAATGAGCGCGAGCGTCTCCTCGTCCTTGGCTTTGGGGTTGAGCAGCTTGTCGATGCCGCCAACTGCCTGCATCACGCTCGCGAGCTCGCCCTTGCTCATCTCCTTTTCCTTAAGGTCGATAAACTGCACCTTAATGCGGCGCTCCTTAAAATAGCGCTGAGCCTTCTTGGTATCGAAGGACTTTTTGGTGCCAAAAATCTGGATATTCATATTCCGCCGTTCTACCTGATGAAGTTGGTCGTTGCGCGATCGGCTTCGGGTGCGTTGATACCGGCGGCCTGTCCTGCCTCGATACAGCGCAGGAGCCAGGCCATGTTTTTGCCGATGTTTCGCATGGTGGCAAGGCCCTCGGCATCCCCATCGGCGTCGCCGGGCACGCGGCCAAACACGTTGTTCCAGTAGGTGGAGGCAACCACAGGCATTTGCTTAATGGTGAAGTACTTGTTGAGCACATCGAACGTGGTCGACGTGCCGCCACGACGGGCGACGGCGACCGCGGCGCCGGGCTTGTGCTCAAAGGCATGCCCGCCTGCATAGAAGGCGCGATCGAGGGCTGAGAGGATGCGTCCGCTGGGATGCGCATAGTAGACGGGGGAGCCAAAGACAAAGCCATCTGCCTGCTCGGCGGCAGCGATGAGCTCGTTCACCACGTCGTCGTCAAAGGTGCAGCGACCGCCAAGCTTGCCGCACTGGCCGCAACCGATGCAGTCGCGAATGGGCTTGGCGCCCAGCTGGAACACCTCGGTATCGATGCCCTCGGCGTTGAGTTGCTCGGAGACCTCGGCGAGTGCGCGGGCGGTATTGCCGTTTGCCTTGGGACTGCCATTGACCAAAAGAACCTTCATCACAAACTCCCTCTGCTGTTGGTGACTTCTGCAGAGGATTATCGCACGATGGGGGAGGCGGTGCGGGCGCGGTGCTAATCCAGTTTGGTACCTGGCACCTGCACGGCTTTACCGAGCAACGCTTTGAGCTCGTTCAAAATGGAAACGGGCTGTCGATTGACAGCGTCCAGATGAAGCGTCGCCACACGAATGGGCGGCTGATATTCAAGCGAGCCGATGAGCACGGGAGAACCCAGGAATCGTTCGATTTCGTTTGCGAGCTCGTCGATTGCCTCGGGGCCGAGCTCATCGAAAAGCGCCACGAACATTGGTCCCGTCGAGCGGAACAAGCGACCCTTGCCGCGCGAACAGTCCATGAGGCAGGCGGCGCTTTCGGCGAGCACGCGGTCGCCTGCATCGAATCCAAAGCGGGCATTGACTTCGGCGATATCGTCGACCTTAATGGCAATAAAGCCTGCCTCGCGCGCCACGCGGCGCATCTCTCCAATAGCGTTGACCAGCGCGTGGACATCGCCCAGGCCCGTTACCGAGTCGGTCGTATCTGCCAAGCTTCGGTTGATGATAATGCCCACATACATGCTGGGCTCGGTATCGGTGCCGTCCAAACGGTAGCCCGTGCAGTCGCAAAGCACGTATTTTCCGGTGGCATCCATTACGCGATACTGCATGTAATGGAAGTGCCACGTGCCGTTTACCACCATATCGAGCTCGGCGCGTACGTTGTCGCGGTCCTCGGGATGAACGCGGGCGAGCCACATGTCGAGTGAGTTAAAAGGGTGCTGGGAGGGCAGGTCAAAATCGCGCACGGCGTTAACCGACCATTGCGATTCTCCCGTATCGAGATTGAGGATAAACGGATAGCGCGTCTCGGAGCTCATGGAGATCGCTTGGAACACCCGGTCGTTGCAGGGAAGCTGATCGACGATTGGGCGTTGCGGCGCGTCATCGTCTTTCGGTTGCTGCACACGATGCATAAGCTTATAGCGATACATCTTGCGATCGGCATCCATCGTCATCTGGCGACGCGTGTCGCCAGCAAGTGGATCGACGCGCGAGCAGCCAAAGCTAAAGCTGCCGATCATGGGCGCCTTGCCACCTGAGCTCGCCTCGATCAGCCTGGTACGTACCTGCTCCAAGCGCTGCTCGAGTTCAATCTCGTTTGCGGAGGGCGAGATGAGCACAAACTCGTCTCCACCGATACGGAACAGCATCTCATCGTGCTCCATGGTTTCGGAGAGCGTGCGGCAGATGCTCAGAATATAGCGATTGCCTTCGGCGTGGCCAAACCTATCGTTGCAATGCTTGAGATGGTCGATGTCAATATAGGCGCAGGTGAAGGGGTCGCCTTTGCGCCAGAGTTGCTCGACGTGACGGTCGAATCCGTTGCGGTTGCCCAAGTTGGTGAGCGGATCGATATAGGCGTTGCGCTCAAGCAGCTGGCGCTCTTGTTGCAGGATGGCATGCGTCTTTTGCAGTTGCTCACCAACGGCGCGTAGCTCAGCAGGCAGCGCGGCAACATCGAGTTCGGCGGTCGAGACGCCGTTCGCAAGTCGCTGAAGATAGGCAATAATCGATTGCTCGCCCAGGCGATATGACTCGTTCATGATGGATAACCTCCTTGGGCGGAACAACGGTTTGTATCATATCCCCAATTCGGTTTGAATTGGGGATATAAGTTAGCTAATGGAGACAAATGCCCCCTTCGACGGTGGCGTTTTGCGCGCGAGCGTATCAGTTGTTATTGCCACCATCGAGCAATGCCTCAAAATCCTTCGCAGGCATGGGGCGGTAGTAGAGGAAGCCCTGAGCGTAGCGGGCGCCCATTTGTCGTAGCATGTTTGCCTGCTCATTTGTCTCGACGCCTTCGACCACGACGGGCAGATGGAGCGACTGCGCCATTTCGAGCATCGATGAAATGATTTGCGTGCTGCG
Source organism: uncultured Collinsella sp. (assembly GCA_900551195.1). Classification (GTDB taxonomy): domain Bacteria; phylum Actinomycetota; class Coriobacteriia; order Coriobacteriales; family Coriobacteriaceae; genus Collinsella. Next base: position 8,704 of record URVD01000003.1, on the reverse strand, counting down.
GCCTTGATCGCGGTCGGTGGGCACAAAGGTGCGGTCGAGCTTGATGACGTCGACGTTGACGTTCTTGAGCATCGCGAGCGTGGACTGGCCGGTGCCAAAATCGTCCATATAGGTCGAGAAGCCGCGGGTGTGCAGATCTGCGGTCAGCTTATCCACGGCCTCGGATTCTCCCGTATAAGCCGTCTCGGTGATCTCGATACGCATGAGCTCGGGCGGTAGGTTGTATTGGGCGGCGAGCGCCCCCATATGTTCGGCAACGTCGCAGGCAAGGATATCCACGCGCGACACATTAAGCGAGACCGGAACCACGCGAAGACGGCGATCGAGACGCTCGCGAAGCCATATGGCGACACCCTGCCAAATGTACTTGTCGAGCGTCACTACAAAGCCGCTTTCCTCGAGTGCGGGGATAAACGTTGTGGGCGAAATGAGAGAGCCGTCCTTGTCAATCCAGCGGGTGAGTGCTTCGGCGCCAATAATCTCGCCGGTTTCCATATCGACCTGGGGCTGAAGATAGTACGTGATGCGACCATTTGACAGCGCGTACTGGAATTCGGTCAGCGTGCGGTGGAACGCGACTTCGCGCTCGTACTCCGCGGGGCGGAAAATAGCAATGCGCTCCTTAAAGTCGTTTTTTGCGCGTCGATTGGTAAACATGGCCTTTGCCTGCGCATCGATGGTGATTTCCTCATTGGAGTCGATGGGGTAAACGCCCATGGACGGCCAAAAACCTACGCCGTCATCATGTCTGGCTACGGCCTCGCGAACGCGGTTGTAGATTTGATGGACGGTGATGTGCTTAAAGGGGATGAGTACACAAAAGTCATCTTGGCCCCAGTACCCTGCGACGCCCATATCGGCATTCTCGATGTCCTTGAGGACCGTGCCCACATCGGCGAGTACGCGGTCGCCCTCGGCCTGGCCGTGCCATTCATTAAACAGGCGCATGTGGCCCATGTCGACTGTGGCGATGCACCAGGTGCCGTTGCGCCTTGCCTCGAGAAATGCGTTGGCGCGCCGCATAAACTCGCTGGGTCGATAGAGGCCCGTGAGCGAGTCGATACGTTCAGCTATGGCGCTTTTGCGCTCCGCCTCGGGTATGGGGAGGCTGTCGTTGGGAACAAGCCCGCCGGCCGTGCGAAGGCGACGGTCGAGTTCGCCTAAAACGGCGGTCGCTTGATGGGTTAAGTGCTCGTAAAAGGCCGGGACGACAAGGCAGACGGGAGTAATGGTGTCGCCTGCGATTCGAACAGGAGCGAAAACGGCTTCTTTAAGGTGGCGGGTCAGTTGCTCGAATGCCTCGTGGTCTAGTTCGTTGCTGAGCACGACGAACTGGACGCTTCGTGAACGGTAGACCCGGCTCCTGCCGCGGGTGATCGACAGCATGCGGCCTGCGTATTCGGCAAGCATGTTGTCGACAGCCTCGGCCCCGTAGAGCTCGTTGAGCTTTGCCGTGCCGCGAACGCGCACTGCTATAAGCCCCGTCTTGCAACGGTCGCGACGGCAGGCATCGATAGCGTTGAGCAACATACGCTGCGTTCCAAGGCCTGTGGCAGCGTCGACGGTTTCGGCAAGTGAGTGGTTGACGAGCTCGCCGACATAGAGCGAGGGGACATTTCCGTCGCCGTCGATACGAAACCCGCGAGCACGGCAAAGGACGTAGTCGCCGACGGCGTTGCGCACACGATACTGCATGACGCGACGGTGCTTGGTGCCGTTGTAGACTTGGTCGATGTCGTTGATGCAGGCCTCAAGGTCGTCGGGATGGACGCGCGTTTTCCAGTAATCGCGACAGTTGTCTATGTGCTCCGAGGGAAGGCCAAGATCGCGCAAGGCACCTTGTGACCAAAGGGTGCGATGTTTGTCCAAGTTCTCGATAAAGAAATAACGGCCCTCGTTGAGCATCGAAAAGGCGTCAAAAATACGATCGCTTATTTCGAAGTCGTCGGCGTGGACTTGCGTGATATTGCGTCGATCGAGGTGCATGGCATGACGTAGCTTGTAGTCGTACATGCGATGATCGGCATCGTTCGTCAAGCGATTGGGGGCTTCGCCCAGGGCGGGGTCGGCATGTGACACTCCGTAGCTAAACGAGTGGGGCATCTCGGAATCGTTGTTTTTGAGCAGAACCGTTCGGCAGTGTTTCAGACGTTCGGCGAGGTCGTCCTCGGTTGCAATCGTAGATAGGATGGCAAACTCGTCGCCGCCTATGCGAAACGCCGCTTCGCCCACCTTCATATACAGCTTAAGATAGAGACTTACCTGCAAGATATAGCGGTTGCCCTCGTCATGCCCAAAGACGTCGTTGCAGTGCTTGAGATTGTCGATATCGATGAACGCCATGGTAACGGGGGCGTCCTGCTCCCAGAGCTCCTCGAGGGAACGGGCAAAGCCGCCACGGTTGCCAAGCCCGGTAAGCTGGTCGGTAAAGGCAGTCCTGATCAGATCCTCCTGCCGTTCGAGAAGGTCGCGGACGGTCTTTTCGAGCGTTTCGGTGTAATTGCTGACAGTTTCCATGTTCTAAGCGACTTTCTGAGGTCGGGGCGGATTGCGTCGGGCGAGCTCGTTGTGTACACGCGTCGTTGCTCAGCGCTTTGCATGTATCCAGGCCCCCGCCTTGCCGCGTTGTTGAGTTAATTTGTCGGCTAATGTTCGCTGTTGATAACAGCTGAGTAGTGTAAACAATAGTGCACAATTATATATGGGTGCACATGCTGTGGGCGGCTATTATTCGACAAGCGGTAGCGCGACGATGCGATGTTCGATAAAAATGCGACTGGGACGATATATGTTGACGGGTATACTTGTCCCGTTTTAAAACGCAGGAACGGAGATGGTCGCATGGCACAGTCAAATATGACGCGCACGGTGGGGCTGGCGCTCGAGGGAGGCGGCTACCGCGGTATGTATACGGCGGGCGTGCTCGACGTATGGATGGAGCACGGCTTAACCTGCGACCATATGGTGGGCGTCTCGGCGGTTTGGCTACAACTTTAAATCGCGCCAGATCGGCCGCGCCATTCGCTATAACAAGGCCTATTGCGCCGACAAGCGCTATGCGAGCGTGACCAGCTGGCTGCGAACCGGCGATATGTACAATGCCGACTTTGCTTATCACGAGGTGCCTATCGAGCGCGATCCTATCGACTTAGAGGCGTATCGCACCTGTCCCATGCGATTTACGTGCGTGTGTACCGATATCGAGACGGGCAAGGCCGTCTATCACGATCTGCCGTATGGCGACGAGCGCGATATCGAGTGGATTCGGGCGTCGTCGGCAATTCCCGTGGCGACGCGTCCCGTTGCTATTGACGGGCATAAGTATCTGGATGGTGGCGTGGCTGATTCTATTCCCAGCGCGTGGCTGTTTGCGCAGGGGTATGACCGCAATATCGTGGTACTCACGCAGCCGGCGGGCTTTGTGAAGCAGCCCAACAGCGTGATGCCCATGCTGCGGCGCGTGTTCCGTCACTATCCGGAGTTTGTCGCAGCGCTTGAGCATCGGCATGAGGTCTACAATGCCACGCTCGATGACCTGGCACGTCGCGAGGCTGCCGGCGAGATCTTTGTGGTGCGTCCGAGCGAATCGGTGAAGGTGCCGTCGCTGTGTCGCGAGCCCGATGAACTTGAGCGCATCTACCAGATTGGTCGCCGCGATGCGGAGGCGACCTTGCCGGCACTGGAGGCATATCTGGCAGGGTAGAGGCTGCTGCCGCCATCTCGGCGGAAAGCACATCCCGGAATGGAGGCTCAAACTGGGATGCGCTTTCCATTGCTGAAGATATGAGGCTGCGAATCAGCTGCTCGGCCTAGACTTACGCCTGCTGCCAGGTGTCGACGAGCTCCTTGGCCGCGGCGTAGGGGTCATCGGCGCTGCAGACGGCGCTCACCACGAAAAAGCCGTCGACGCCGGTGGCCTTGAGCTGTGGCAGGTCGGCCGTCTTGACGCCGCCGCCCACCACGATGGGCACGGGGCTTGCCGCGTGGAGTGCGGCCAGGTCCTCAAAGCTTTTGGTGATGATAGAGCCGTCGGCCGCGCGTCCGCAGTCGCGCTTGGTCTCGGTCTCGTGGAGTGGGCCGATGCCCAGGTAGTCGACTAGGCTCATGTCGGCGGTCTTGACGTACTCGAGCATCTCCTCGCAACGGGCCGAAAGGCCCACGATGGCATCGGGGCCCAAAAGTTTGCGGCAGACCTCGACGGGAATATCGCTCTGGCCCACGTGCACGCCGTCGACAGCAATGCCCTGCTCGCGCGCGGCGAGTACGCAGTCCAGGCGGTCGTCAATCAGCAAAGCGACCTGACCGGTCTTGCCGGCCTGTGCGATTGCCTGCGCGGCGTCGCCGGTCAGCGCAATGATCTCGCGGGCGCTTGCCACCTTGGAGCGCACCTGGATGCAGGTAAAGCCGGCGTCGAGTGCCTGGGCCACCACATCGCCCACGGGGCGCCCGAGCGTGTTTTCGGGGCCGAGCACCAGATAGGCCGAGATATCAAGGTTGTCGCGGATACTCATCGTGTTTCCTCCTGCTTTTTGATCTGAGCTTCCATGCGCTCGAGCTTGCCGGTCATGGTGTCGGTAAATCCGGGTCGAATATCGGCTTTGAGCACGACTTCGGTGCGGATGCCCTTGCTCGCCAACACAAAGGTTGCGTCGCGCACGACCTGCATGACCTCGTCCCAGTCGCCCTCGATCTCGGTGAACATCGAGGTGGTGCGGTTGGGAAGGCCGCTCTCGCGAATGACGCGCACGACCTCGGCGACCTCGGCGGACAGCTCATCGCCGGTGCCGCACGGGGCGATGGCCACGGCGACGAGCGTATTCATGCCGGCATCGGTTGCGGGCTCGGACATGGCCTATGCCTCCTCGAGGTCGAGCTGGTTGTTGGCGATGTCCTGGGCGGTTGCGCGGTAGAGCTCGTCGATAAAGGCGACCTTAAAGCTTGCCGGGGCGTCGGCGACAGCGGCGGCACGCGAGCCGGCAACGTTGTAGACGGCGGTGCCGCAGACGGCGGCCGTAAACGGGTCGGCAGCGCAGGCGTACACAGCCAGCACGCCGCCTTGCGAGCAGCCGCAACCGGTGATCTTGGACATGAGCGGGCTGCCGCCGTGGGACTTGGCCACGGTCATGCCGTCGGTGATCAGGTCGACTTCGCCCGAGACCACAACGGCGCCGCCGGTGTAGCGGGCGAGCGCCACGGCGGCATCGCGGGCAGCGTCTACCGTGTCGGTGGTATCGACACCGCGCACGCGGCTCAGATCGGCCGCCTCGCCCTCAAGACCCCACAGGCCGGCGAGCGCGATGATCTCGGAGGCGTTGCCGCGCACGATGGCGGGCTTGTACTGCTTAAGCTCGTTTACCAACTGGGTGCGCAGACTGCCGATGCCCAGACCCACCGGATCGAGCACCCAGGGCTTGCCGGCGTCGTGTGCCGCCTTGGCCGCGCGGGGAATCGTCTGCTCGTAGATGGGGAAGAGCGTGCCCATATTGAGATAGATGGCGCCGCCGCCGGCAACGAGCGCCTCGCCCTCGTCGGGAAGATAGACCATGGCGGCCGATCCACCCACAGCGAGCTGCGCGTTGGCGACAAAGTCGATCGTCACCGTGTTGGTGATGGAGCCGGCCATCGGATTGGTGGTGCGAATCTCCTCCACGGCCTTGACCATATGTTGCTTAAGCTGTTCCGAATCAATCACTGCACATGCCTCCTTGGCATAGAAAAGGGGCGCTGTGCATAGACAGCGCCCCTAAAAAGGCGGCATGCTCCCTACGCCAGCATTAACTGACAGGTTCAAAGGATTGGGCCCCATGCCCTCTCAGCCTTGTGGTTTGCACCGCCGGCACTCCCGCATCGAATCTGTTGTTCCCTATACTAGCGCATCGGTACAATGGTTACGATGAAAACGACTGGGGGACCCTATGATCAAACTTGTGCTGACCGATATGGACGATACACTGATTCCAGCCGGGCATGACGGCGCCAGCGACTACGCCATTGAGGGTATTCATGCCATGCAGGCGGCGGGTCTGCACTTTGGCCCGGTTTCGGGTCGCCAGCCCTCCGCGATGGGCTGGATGTTCCGCAATCGCGCCGAGTGCTTCTCGACCGGCGCGTTCTGCAACGGCCAGGTCATGTTTGTGGACGGCGAGGTGGTAGCCTCGCATGCGACCGACAACGCCGCCCTTATGCGCTTGGCTGACTACTTGGAGCAAGAGACCGACGATACATTTCTAAAAGTCTACAGCCTGGGCGATGACTTTTGGGGCAACGATGCCTATTGTGTGACGAGCGACCCCGAGCGCGTGCGCCGCGCCATGGAGTCGGGCGGCAACGCGTGGCTCAAAGGCGAAGAGGCCCCGTGCCGTCCTGTTGTCGATGACGCGTCGGTGTTCAAGGCGAATATCTGGAGTGCTCGTTCGCGTGAGGAGCTCGCGGAGCTACGCGAGCGCGTTGCCGCTGAGGTGCCGGAGCTCTCGCTTGTGTTTCCCAACAACCGCGTGCGCCTGTTCGACATCCTTCCGGCTGGTTGGGACAAGGGCTGCGCTGCGCTGGAGCTGGCGCGCGCTTTGGGCCTGACGCCCGACGAGGTGGCCGTATTCGGCGATTCTGATAACGATTTGCCCATGATCGATGCCGTTCCTAACTCCGTTGCAGTCGCCAATGCCAACGAGGCCGTCACGGCTGCCGCACGCTGGCATATCGGCGCTGCGGCAGACGATGCGGTTGCCGCAGCGCTGCATCAGATTGCCGCCTGCGCCGCGACGGGGGAGATGCCGTCGTTTATGCGTCAAATGGACGCGGCAGGTTTTGGCGTCACGAACGTCTAGGGAGAAGGCTATGAAGCTCCAGCAGCTCAGATATGTTGTTAAGGTTGCCGAATGCGGTAGCATCACCGAGGCCTCGCGCCGGCTCTTTGTGTCGCAGCCCTCGATTACCGCGTCGATTCGCGATCTCGAAAACGAGATGGGTGTGCATATCTTTGAGCGCACCAACAAGGGCGTCATTGTGTCCGAGGAAGGCGAGACCTTCTTGGGCTACGCGCGCCAGGTGCTCGACCAGGCCGACCTGCTCGAGGGCAAGTACAAAGGCACGTCCGAGCAGGTGCCGCACTTTAGTGTGAGCTGCCAGCATTATTCCTTTGCCGTTAATGCGTTTGTCGATGTGATCCGCGAGTTCGATGCCGCGCGCTACGACTTTACCCTGCGCGAGGAGCAGACCCACGAAATTATCGAGGATGTCGCGCATATGAAAAGCGAACTCGGCATCCTGTATCTGTCGGAGCACAATCGCGAGGTCATCGAGCGCATGCTTGCCGCCAACGAGCTCGTGTTCGAAGGGCTCTTCTGCGCCACGCCGCATGTCTTCGTCTGCGCCGACCATCCGCTGGCGGGCCGCTCCAGCGTGACGCTCGAGGATCTGGAAGACTACCCGTTCCTGTCCTACGAGCAGGGCAGCTACAACTCGTTTTACTATTCCGAGGAGCTGACCTCGACGTTCGAGCGTCGCAAAAATATCCGCGTGCGCGACCGTGCGACGTTGTTCAATTTGGCCATGGGCCTCAACGGCTACACGGTATGCTCGGGCGTGATCAGCCACGAGCTCAACGGCCCCGGCATTATCTCGATTCCGCTCGACGTGGACGAGTACATGGAGATTGGCATCATCACGCGCAAGAACACGACGCTCACGCGCTACGGTCGGGCCTATATCGACGCGATTCGTCAGCATATCTAGGCTGCTGTGCTCCGCACGGTTCAAGTCTCTTTATGACAGTCCAGACTGATATAGGAAGCATCTATATCAAACTGTTATAAACGTATATTTTACGATGACCATATGAGCGCTCATACTCTGTCCCAGTAAAGCAACCAATGCAAAGGGAGATATCTATGAGCACTTCGATTCAACCGAACGCGCCGTTTCGCGCTGATATCGTCGGCAGCTTTCTTCGTCCGCAGGCCGTAAAGGACGCCCGCGCTGCCTATGCGGCAGGCACGCTTGATGCCGAGGGGCTTAAGGCCGTCGAGGACGATGCCATCCGCGATTTGGTGGCAAAGCAAAAGGCCGCCGGCCTGCAGGTCATCACCGATGGCGAGTTTCGCCGCAGCTACTGGCACCTCGATTTTATGTGGGGCCTTAACGGCATTGAGCGCCGCACCTCACGCACGGGTTATATGTTCCATGACGAGGAGACGACGGCCGACACCGCCGTGGTTACCGGTCCCATTAGCGGCGAGAACCACCCGTTCGTCGAGCATTTTAAGTTTGTCAAGGCGCTTGAGGGGGAGGGCCAGGTCGCGCGTCAAACCATTCCGGCGCCGATCCAGACGTTCTCGGAGGTTACGCTCGACCGCTGCGATGGACAGCAGGAGAGTCTGCGCGCCGTCTACAAGACCGATGAGGAACTTGCCGACGCCATTGCAGCCGCTTATCGCACGGTGATCGCCGACCTGTATGCCGCGGGCTGCCGCAACATCCAATTTGATGACTGCACCTGGGGCATCTATTGCGATACGGACTTTGTGTCCAAGACTGGCATGAGCCCGGTTGACCTGCAAAAGGTGAGCGAGCTGGGCGTGGCGCTCAACAATGCTGCCATCGCGGGCAAGCCCGACGATCTGGTTATCAACACGCATGTGTGCCGCGGCAACTATCACTCCACGTCATAATATGATGGATATTATAAATGAGAATAAGATTGTCGAGG
>URVD01000002.1 GCA_900551195.1 uncultured Collinsella sp. | reverse complement strand
CTGGTACTACGTGCTGACGGCTCTCTGTTTTATGACGGTACTCTTTGTGATTGCGTCTCGATGCACTCACCGCACACCACGCAGGCATACGGGTCGATCGACCACGTTCCACCCTTGCGATCGACTGCGAGCGCGCCCGCCGGACAGCGACGCGCACACATGCCGCAGCAGATGCACGCGTCCATGTCGTTGACGATATGCCCGCGCAAGCGCTCGGGTGCCGCGAGCTTCTCCTGCGGATAGCACACCGTTACCGGCTGCTTGACCATAGAGCCCAAGGCCGTCTTGGCAAATGTCAGCAAACTCATGCCGCGCCTACCTTTCCGTGCAGCTAATGCAGGGGTCGATGGTCAGGATAATCATGGGCACGTTGGCAAGGAGCACGCCCTGCAGCGCATGTGTCAGACCCGCCAGGTTCTGCGACGTCGGCGTGCGCACGCGGAAGCGGTCCAGGTTCTTGGTGCCGTTACCGCGCACATAGTAATACGCCTCGCCGCGCGGCTGCTCAATCACAACCTCGCCGCGTGCGCCGTCGGCCGGCGTAAGCTTGGTGCGCCCGCCGATCCCGTCGTGCGGAATCTTGCCCACAAGCTCCTTAATGATGTCCATGGCCTGCGTGACCTCGGCACAGCGCACCTGGCAGCGGGCATAGCAATCGCCATCGGTGGCGACAACCGGCTCAAACGCAGCCAGGTCCGCATAGGCACCGTCGCTAAACATGCGCACGTCGTAGTCCACGCCCGAGGCGCGCCCAAACGGGCCGACCATCGACAGATCCAGCGCGTCCTTCTTGCTGATCACGCCCACGCCATGCAGGCGCTCGCCACAGCTGACGTCGTCCAAAAACGTATGCACCAGGGCCTCGTAGTCGGGACGCATGGCATCGAGCGTCTGGACAATGCCAGCCAGCTCGGAGTCCTCAATGTCGTGCTTTAGGCCGCCGATCTCGTTAATCGAAAGGATCACGCGGCCACCGCACGTGCTCTCGAAGATCTTGAGAATCTGCTCGCGCAGGGTCCACGACCGATAGAACAGCGCCTCAAAGCCAAAGGCATCGGCGAGCAGGCCCAGCCACAGCAGGTGCGAGTGAATGCGCGAAAGCTCGTGCAAAATGGTGCGGATATACTGCACGCGCCCGGGCACCTCGATGCCGAGCATGCGCTCGCAGGCGCTGGCATAGCCGTAACTGTGGCCCACGGCGCAGATGCCGCAGATGCGCTCGGCGATGTAGCCAAACTGATGCATGTCGCGCTTTTCGGTGAGCTTCTCGAGTCCGCGGTGCACAAAGCCGATCTGCGGAATTGCCTCGAGAACGCGGTCGTCCTCGATCACCAGGTCCAGATGAAGCGGCTCGGGCAGCACCGGGTGCTGCGGGCCAAACGGAATAACGGAGCGATGTGCCATGGACCTTACGCCTCCTTTTTCTGCTTGTCGCGGGCGGCCTTGGCGGCAAGCGCCGCACGGACCTTGGCCGCTTTCTCAGGATCCATGGCGGCGAGCTTTGCCTCCATCTCGGCAGCCTTGAGCGCGGCCTTGGCGGCAGCCTCATCGTGCTGAGCATCGGAGCCGGCAGCCGCAGCGGGCCGAGCGACGGCGGCGCCCGCGGCATCACCATCGCCCGCGGCACCGCCAGCGCCCTCCCCCGCAGCCGCGGCGGCCTTCTCGGCCGCGGCCTTGCGCGCCTTGGCCTCGGCAGCGGCACGGACCTTCATGGCTTTCTCTCGCGCAGCCTTCACCTCGGGCGTGATAACGCTCATGGGCTCGGCAGTCGAGACCTGGTAGAAAAAGCCCTTAAAGTCGATCTGCATATCGGTGATGGCAAGACCGAATAGGTCGTGCGCTTCGTTTTCAAACGGGAATACCGCCGGATAGTACGAGCTGATGGACGGAATCTCCTGGTACCGATCAATTCCCTCAACCACCAGGTTCTCGATCGCATAGCTGCCGTCCTGCGCAATATGCTCCTGAGCAGCACGAACGTTGATAAACGTATAGACCAGGCGATACGATCCGTCGTCCACACAGCGCTCGGCGTGCATCTGCACAAAGCGGGCACCGGCGCCCTTGAGCGCCTGGACATGCGACAGAAGCTCGTCGAGCCCAACGGTGGTATAGATAGCCTTTTGCATTACTCGGCCTCCTTTGCAGCGACGGGCGTCTCAGCAGGTGCGTCGCCAGCAGCGGGTGCGGCGGGCTTCCCGGCAGGCGCGTCACCGGCACCGTCAGCCCCGGCCCCCGCAGCCACAAACCCGTCCTCGCCCAGCTCAACGCCACCGTCCCAGGTGGCGGCGCCGCCCACGGTGAGCGGATCGCCGCCGGCGCGCATCACGGCCTCCTTCTGGTCCAGGATACCGCACGCCTCCACGATGGCATCGATCACCGTTTCGGGACGAATGGCGCACCCGGGCGCGTACACATCCACGGGAATCGCGCGGTCCACGCCGCCGATCACGTTGTAGGCATCGCGGAATACGCCGCCCGAGCACGCGCAAATGCCGCATGCCACCACGCACTTGGGCTCGAGCATCTGGTTGTAGATCTGGCGCACGATGGGCAGGTTCTGGGCATTGACCGACCCCGTCACCAAAAAGATATCCGCATGCTTGGGGTTGCCGGTGTTGACCACGCCAAAGCGCTCCGCATCGAACAGTGGCGTGAGCGAAGCAAGCACCTCGATATCGCATCCGTTGCAGCTCGAGCCGTCGTAATGAATAACCCACGGCGAGCGCGACATTTTATGATCCATGGATGCCGCCTCCTAAATAAACACGTCGACGAGGATGGGCATAAGGTTGAGCAGGCCAAACACCAGCGCCACGCCCCAGCCGAGCTTAAAGCAGCTGCGCCAGGTGCTGCGTGCGAAGGTGTTGTCGATCAGCACCTCGACAAAGTACGTCGCAGCCATCACGACCAGGGCGACCAGCCAGCTCACCGGGTTGTCCCAGACAAAGAACATGCCCACCCACATCAAAAACAGCACGGTCTCGCACCAGTGCATAAGGGTCATCTTGGCCAGCGTGCCGCCGCTCATCTCGGTGGCGATGCCCTGGACAATCTCCTGATGCGCGTGATGCGAGTACGAAAGGTCAAACGGCGACTTGCGCAGCTTGATGGTAAGCACCGCGAGCAGTGCGAGGAAAATGGGCGCGCTGTACACGATGATGGGGGCTGACTGCCCCGTTACGGCGATGGAATCAAAGCTATCGGTGGCAAGGTACAGGCCCACGCTCATCAGCAGAACGGCGGGCTCGTAGCTCATAACCTGCAGCAGCTCGCGATCGGCGCCGACCTGCGCAAACGGGCTTTGCGTCGAGGCGGACGCCAGCACCACAAAGATCGCGGCGAGCGTCACCATAAAAGCGCACAGCAGCGTGTTGGAGCCCGACACAAAGATGCCGCCGCCCACGACGGTAAAGATGAGCGCGCACGCCATATAGGTATCGTCCATGGTGTTTACGCTGGCAGGGGCCTTGCGCAGCAGCTTGGCAACGTCGTAGAAGGGCTGCAGCAGGCGCGGGCCCACGCGGCCCTGCATGCGAGCCGAAAGTTTGCGGTCGATGCCGTCGATCAAGCCGCCCGCAAGCGGCGCCAGCAAGGCAAACGCCACGGTGCCAATAAAGATGCCCACGACGCCCGAACCTTCGAAATACTTGCCGCGCAGCACCGAGGGCGCGCTCATGGCAAGCCGCTCGGGCCCAATCCATGCGCAACACAGCAGCGCAAACAAGATAATGCTGCAGCATACGACGCTACCCGCGGGGCCAATACGCTTCTCGCCAAGGGCGTCCTCCGAGTACCAATTGCGCTTTTCGGCCTTCACCTCGTGTCCCATCGAGCCGCGGAAATGGCGATATTTGTCGGTTCCCACGCCCGAAAGGTACACGTTGACGTGCGGTTTGTTGCTCACGCGGAATGACGTCAGCAGCACCACGGCGATAAAAGCCACGATAACCACCATCAGATACATGGCGTCCTTGCCAATAACGTACGGCACGCGGCCAAACACCATGGCCAAGTAAGGCGACACCAGGCCGCTCGAGATGAGCGGGAACGCCACGCAGCAAAGAATCAGCAGCGCGGCGATGGTGTTGAGGGCCATCCATTCGGTCTTATGGACATTGACCTCAACGTTTTGAGCCGTGGGGTCGACGCCCGAAAGCTTGGCAAGCCACTTGCCCCAGAAGAAGAACGTCGCGGCCGAGCCAAAGGCCAGCACCATGATCATGAGCACGTTGCCGGTCTGCGCAAACGCCACCAGGGCGCCCCACTTGGACACGAGCATGCCAAACGGCGCCACAAACATGCCCATAATGCCCAGCATCATCAGACGCGTCAGGTGCGGCATGCGGCTGAACATGCCGTCCATGTCCTCGATATTGCGGCTGCCGATATGATGCTCGGCCGTGCCCACGCACAGGAACAGCAGCGACTTGGCCACCGTATGGAACAGGATCAGGAAGATGGCCGCCCATACGGCCTCGGGCGCGCCGACACCCAAGCAGGCACTGATGAGGCCCAAGTTGGAAATGGTGGAGTACGCGAGCACGCGTTTGGCGTTGCTCTGCGAGATGGCCATGAGTGCAGCGAGCAAAAACGTGATGGCACCCACACTCGTGACCATAAAGCCGGTCACGGGGTAGATGGCATAGAGTGGGCTCAGCTTGACCATCAGGAACACGCCGGCTTTGACCATGGTTGACGAGTGCAGCAGGGCGCTCGTGGGAGTGGGTGCAACCATGGCACCCAACAGCCAAGTGTGGAACGGCATCTGTGCGGCCTTGGTGAGCGCGGCGAGCGACAACAGGATGACCGGCATCACCAGCAGCGCGGACTGCGCGGTTCCGGTGCCGGAAAGCTCGATCATGCCCGAGATGGTCAGCGGCATGCCGTTAACGTGCAGATACATAAGTCCGGCCAAAAACGCGATGCCGCCCAGCATGTTGAGGATGATTTGGGTAAAGGCGTTCTTGATGGCCTCGGGCGTACGCGTGTAGCCAATCATAAGGAACGAACACACGGTGGTGATTTCCCAGCCGCAGAACAGCCACTCAAGGTTGTCGCTCGTCACGATGACGAACATGGCCGAGAGGAACAGGAACATGAGCGCCAGGAACTGCGGGCGACGGTCGGGCGCGGTCTGCCCGCGCAGCGCGGCCTCGTGCTCGTCATGGGCCTGGAAGTCCTTCATGTAGCCCAGGGCATACAAGCAGATTAGACTGCCAACGATGCCGACGGCGAGGACCATGATCACGCTCATGTAGTCCAGGTAGAGTGGCGTTGCCGTGACGGCTTCGGCCGCGGGCAGCGTCATGGCTGCAAAGGCGAGCGAGCCCACCAGCTGGACTATGCCGAGCACCGTGGTGAGCGCGTTCCTATATTTGTACGCGTTGTACAGGATGACAGCGCACAGGATGACGTCGATAACGGAACTGATGATCGAGAGCACATGCGAGGTGCCGGGGGCAACCTCAAAGCTCTGCGGACCCGTGCCAAAAAACATGACGGCGACTACAACTGTCACCGCCATAATAATGCCGGAGCCTATGAGCCCCGCCGCATCGCGGGCGCGGTCACCGCGCGCGAGCAGCATGCCCAGCGCCGGTACCAGCGGAAACAGGGTAAGGAAATACAGTAGCGTCATACCATCACTCCCCCATGCTAAAACGCTGCAATTGTTTAACGTTATAGCTCAATTGAGGAGTAGCGGCGGCGGGTTTTCGGTCAACTGGGGAGTTTTAGGCGTACGGGGTAAGGGCACGCCCGCATTGGAGCAGAGGGGCGGCAAGAAAAATGCGCCCCTGTGGGTGCACCATCCCGTTTGCTATTCCGCCTTTTTAACGCGCGGCTTGCGACCGCGCGGCTTATCGACCAGTGCGGACTCACCGCTCTCGCGGTACTGACGGCACCAAGCCTTGACCGAAGACTCGCTAGGAATCTTGTGCTTGATCATGGCCTCGCGAACCGTTAAGCCGTTTTCCAAGCGGTCCTTGACCACGGCGAGCTTAACTTCGTACGAATAGGTGTGATGATGCGAACCGGCGTTGAGAACGGCGTCGGCACCGCCCACGGCATATGCGCGGGCCCACTGACGAGCCGTGGCCTGGGGAATGCCGAGCTCCGCGGCGAGGGCGCGATGACCGACCCCCTCTTGGAGGATCTCGACGGCGCGCTGCCTAACCTCGGGCGCATGCGTGCGAGTCCTAGTTGCTTCCGACATACCTGCCACTTCTTAGCCTTAACCGTTAATCTGCTTTCTTACGTGCATGTTAGATAGTAGCATTTTGCTGTTTGCGCGTAACAGTTAATTGAAAATCGTACGGCGGCATCTGGGCATTTGCCATTAATTTGCAACAGTTCTTTAGGTTTTATTTACGCAGCTAGTTAGCTCGCGGCTCATTGACGGTGTTTTACCAACCAGATTGGTATCTTTTTGTTTGGCTGGTATGGTTTGTGTAATTATTAACCCCTCTTCAGCCCGCACCTACATGTCAACTTTCCACTTACTTTCCAGCTTTCCACCTAGCTTTCCAGCTTTCCACTTAACTTACCACCTAAGGTGGAAAGCTGGAAAGCTAGGTGGGAAGCTGGGGCAGCAGCAGGCCAGGAGAACAAGAAACGGGTGGTTGCCGCCCCCTTTGCGAAGCCAGTTGGCTTCGGAACTAGTGGTCGATGCCGTTGAGGTTCACCCTCGTGAGCGTATAGGTCATATAGTCGGGCGATTGAGGCGTTGCGCTCGCCACGTCACCCTTAACCAGGCTCGCTGTCATCACCAAGCGATAGTTCGCGTAGAACTGCTCACGCTGTTCAACCTGCGTGTTGACCTTAACGGTAAAGGGCAGGCTAAACGTCGTATTACCGTTCTTCGTTTTGAACTTGCCGTTCTCCTTCGAGTCAGTGAAGGTGATCGTGCTACCGGAGGGAGCGACCGCGGCAAGCTTACTCTCCGTCACTGTTACGTAGTTTGAGATATCATCCGTTACGCTCTCATACGTGCCGTCGGTTCCGCGGCGCTGAAGCGAGAGCGTGTACACAACAGAGTCTGCGTTCGCAATTGCCTCGGCGGCGTTGCTGAGTCCACCCAGTTCATACGTGGCACCCAGACCAATCGTGCCATTCGCGATCGGACGCAGGTCGTCCACGTTAATGCCAAGCTGCGACTTATCTGGCGCAGAAAGCGTAATGGTCGTATCACCCGTGTCCATGCGATAGTACCCGACGTTACCGCGCTTCGTCTGCGTCAGGCTCGAGGTATTAAGGCCTTCCTTACGCGTCGAAAGCTTGGCGGTATAGGACATCTTGGTACAGGCGTCCTCGCCAGACTGCTTGGACAGGGAGATAACCTTGTTGCAGCCGTCCGGCGTAAGGCGAATCTCTTCCACTACCGTACGCACGGTAAAGGATCCGCCCGCTGCACGCTTGCGGATTCCGGCAAGGTCATGGTCGAGCGTGAGCCTCAGTGAGTCATCACCCGTATCCGTCACAATCTGTGTAAACGCAGGCGTCGAAGCGTCATACGGCTCCCAATCGCTGCCACTCCACCTGTAGTTCTGATTGCCGATGGCAACATAGAACTTCGCAATTGCCGAAGTTCCGCTCGGGAAACTGCTTACTCCCATTAGGTTGTTGTTGGCGCCATAGCGACACAGCGATGTATCGAGCTGATAGAACAGATGGTCGCTCTCTGTATAGTATTGGCTCGGGCTAAACGTAACCGTATCCATGACATCGAGAGAAAGAACGTAGGCGGCACCGTCCTCCGACTTCGAAACCGGAATGCACGCCCCATCTTTTTTGTCGACTACATTCTGCTCATAATTGGACAAGATGCTGTATGTCGATGCCGTACTGTTTTGAATATCGTCGCTGCCATCGGTGCGTAAAACATGATGCAGATTCCAAGATATGCGGCCACCCGAAGAATTCGAGTCAATAGACGAAGCCGTAAAACCGTTGATACTAGCTTGCGTCACGCCGTCGCCCGACTTGGGCACGTTGACAACTAGGTAGACGCTCTCCGATGCACGCTTCTCTCTGCCGGTATCCTTCTCCTTGGGTACCTTTAGCGTATAGCGACTGTTGCTGGGAACGTCAGCACCCGCAACCTTAAACAGCGTCCACTTGCCATCGAGTTTCGCTTTAGCGGTCGCCTCTGCCTCGTTATCACACACGGTCCATGTGCCGGCGCCATCCTGCGTGGCCGACACACCCAAGATCTCGCTCAGCCATCGCTCCTGATATGGATTGCCCGCAGAATCCTTAAAGCCGTCGTTTCCGCTCAGGGAAACGCTCGTTGCTCCGCCTTCGCCCACCGTATAGTGATACTCTCTGCCACCGGCCTTGCCATCAACGTTCGCATCGATGAGCGTAAGCTGGGTGCCCTGGGGCAACCTTCCGTCGGCACCATTGAAGAGGATACTCTTGCCGAGCCCCTTCATCGAGCCGCCAGCAGCCATATAGCTGTCCCAGCCAAAGTCGACTTCCTTCCCATTGGCAGAATTGTATGTCCAGGTAAGCAGACCCGTCATCGGCTCGCCAAAGCTCGTAAGCACGTGTGCATCTTTTCCAAGGTTAGCGTAGTCTTTTTCTTTAAATTGAGTGCCGTAATCATACGTTGCAGTGAAATCGATCTCGAGCTTGCGCTTAACGATGATCGGCACCTGAACGTTGTAGCTCTGACCCGCCTCGGTAAAGGTAACGGTCAGGAGCGTAAAGCGACCTTTGCCGTTGTCCCAATCGGAGCTTGGGCTAAACGACATATTGTTCTTGCCATTGTTCACTACGCGAAGCGTGGGATTGTTCGACGCGTCACCGTCTTTAACGAACACACCGTCCTTGAGTTGGAAAACCTCTGCTTTGGCCGTCACGTGCGGATTGGTGCCATTCTCGTTATTCAATCTGCAGGCATCGGAGAAGCCGCCGTTCGTGACGATGTTTAGATAGCTCTTGACCGTCGTGTTGTCGTTGCCAGAGATCACCAAAACGGGGAAATCCGCTGTGGCTTGGTTGCTGCTTGTATCATTATTCGAATTGAACTTACTGGCCACGGATGAGGCATCGTAGCTCGACTTATTTTGATAGGCGCCGTTGTCATTAATGCCGCCGATATTCGTGTAGGTGTAGCGATCGGCAACACCGGTGCCTGCCTCGCTCTGGACGGTCGCCGCGGTGTCGATGGTGGCGCCGTCGCCAAACAGGTAGCGATCGGTGGTGTCGTTGTCGGAGGCACGCGCCGCCAGCGTGCTTACGGGGCTCGTGGTCACATACGGGCTCGCTGCCGTGGTGGCGGTATTGTCCGCGCCGTAGAGCGTGATCCCCTTGTCAGGTGCTTCCAGTGTGTCGTTATAGTCACCAAACGCGATATACGACTTCATGTTTACGGCGGCCGCATTGGTCGTGTAAACCATCGGCGGCAGATCACGCGTGGTCTTGCCGTTGCCGAGCTTTACGTTCACGCCCGCTGCGGAGAGGCTATAGCCGTTTGTGTCAACCTCGCCTAAGAGCACGCCCTGCTTAGAGCCCAATTTGTAGGTATTGCTGTCCATGAGCACGTTTACCAGATGGAACTGGCCGCGTCCGTCGCCCGCAATGCCGCCGTTGGAGGTTCCGCCAAACGTTGTGTTAGATACCTTTGTGTTGGTGACGTTGATGACGTCGGCACCGCTGTTAATCGCGCCAAGTAGACCGCCGCTCCACCTGCCCTTGATCGTGGCGCTCTCAATCGCGATATTGTTGCAGGCTATGTTCACATTGCTGAAGTAGTAGCCGATAAGTCCGCCCGAGCATTGGTCGGTGCCGGCAATGTTGATATTCTCGACGCTACAGTCCTCAAACCAGTACGTGTTGGGGCTGCCACTGCTCGTGACCTCGCCAATCAAGCCGCCCGCATTACGGATGCTATTGTTCGTTCCGGTGGCATCGCCGATGATGGCGCTCTTGGCATCGCCTCCGGCATCAATGCGCACGTTGCTTATAGAAATAACGCCTCTATAGGCGCTTCCGACCACACCGCCGGCGCCCATGTACTTATCGGTGTTCGACCCGGTGGCGAGTACATTTACCCCAGAGATGACTGCCGTGCTCGATGCGACGGCTTCCGTGATGCCAATTTTGGTGTTCACCGATACGTTACTGGAGGTATAACCGAACACGCCGCCCACGTAGGGTGTTGTTCCCGTGGCGGTTATGGTCGAGTTTTTGCCAATAGTCTTCTCGTATACCCCTGTGGCCGCGGTTGTCCACACGCCGCACGGCGAGGCGATCGCACCCACATAGCCGCCAACGTACTTCTCGCCCGTGACGCTAAGGCCAGTGTATGAGCAGTCACAGAGATTCGCGGGCGCCTGCGTGCCGGAGCCGAAATTGACCATATAGGTCACGTCGTTATCCGTCCTTCGGCTGGTACGGCCCGAGCTGCCAAGAAGCCCTCCTACGCTCTTTGCGCCCAACACGGTGCAGTTCTTCATCTGTACGTTGCGGTAGACGCCACGCGTGTTGCCGTCGTAGTTGGCCGTTGCGCCCGCCAAAAGGCCGGTGCCGATGAGGTCGTTCGATGCCGGTCCCGAGGCAATGCTACCGTTGGCGTCTTTGTACGTGAGCGATACGTTGCAGTTACTAAAGGTGAGGTCTTTGACCTGAGCGCCGTCATTCGCGGTGACGCTCTGCCCCACATTGGTTGAGGTGAACATCACGGTGCTGAATAGGCCGCCCACGCCCGAGACCTTATAGTCGTCATCGGCATATTCGACGACGCCGTAAGTGGCATCTTTGGCGCCTACCGTGATGGTGGCCCCGTTGCCGTCGATCGTTGCCACGTGCGGCGTGATGCGGTCGCGATCGGTGGACGCCTCGTTCGAGCTGCAAGCATTGGAATAGTAACGGCCGCTGAGACCCACGTATCCCGTGCCGTAGCCAGTCATATCATAGGTGGCATTTTCCTTGAACTCCAGGCTCATGCCGATCGATTTCGACGCGCACACGTAGCCCGTTTGGTAGTCGGCAGCGTAGGACGCCACCAGGTAGGGCGAATTTACATCGTCATCATGGTTGAGCGGGCCGTGCCACCCCTGTTTGCCCGGGGCCTTCTGGTCATCGTTTTTGGCGGTTTCGAAATCGCCGGAAGCGCTCGCAGGCTTGCCCACGCAGTCGTAGCTGGCATTTCGCACCTTACCATATTCCTTGTTGCCAAACAGGTAGCCGTTTATCGCCGGGTCCTGCTTATCGCTGCCCCAGTACGCCTTGGAGCCGCGGAACACGCCATAATTAGCGTAGTCAGTATGTGCCGCTCCAGCACCCGCACCCGAGCTAATGATGGCCGAGAGCACCAAAAGGCCCTGGGCGTTTTCCACCGTGGTCACGGGTGCCTCGGCATCAGTGCCGATATACTTGTTGTCGGTGCCCGTGGTAGTGACGCAGGCAGCTCCCTTGTTTGTGAGCTCGTTGATCTTGTAGTTAGCGTTACCGTTTTCGACTTTGCAGCCCTCGCTAAAGGCATAGCCATCAATCACACGACCAACGTAGGGATTGTCGTACTGCCGGAAGTTGCCCGTTCCAAGCCCCTGAGACTTGTCGCTGGTTCCAGCGCGCCAAGACGTCCCTGACATATTGCGGAAGATCACACCGCCGCCCGCAATGGCACCAACGTAACCGCCGATGGGAACAAGATGTGGCTTAGTTCCGCCACCAGCAACCGTAAAGCCGGTTGTGGAGTTATCGGGCGTTGTCCCATTCACGGCCACACCGTCGATAATGTTATCGCCGCCAAGGATGCAGCCGATAACGCCACCGAAGAACGACGTCGGAACACCGTCGGCATCCTTGGCAGAATAAGTAATAGTCGCCGACGCGTTCACATAGCGAATATTCAGATCGCGCACCACGCTGCCGTAACTATAGGGAATAAGGCCGCGAAGCGAACCCTCGTTATTCTCTATCTTGATGGTTGCCTTTTTATCACCTTTAGGGTTGCCAACGATGACGCCACGGAACGGGTTGGCTTTGTTGCCAAAACCGCCAAACGATGCGCCGTCGAGGGTGATCGTATTACCCCCGGTAGGTTCAATACTGTAGTACGCGCTTTGGATATAGCGGTGCATCATCTCGTCGGAAAGTGTGGCCGAAGGATCTGTGGTGTCGCCGGTCTTCTTTTCCCACTTCTTCCCAGTGTCTTTCGCCTGCTTATAGACGTACGTAACCTCATTGTCGGTTTTATTGTCGCTGCGGCGAGTACAGAGCGTACTCTGGTTGACGGCAATGGTGACCTCCCAACCGTCGAGCGCAGTTTGGTTGTTGATGTAGTTGGCGATGGCGTTCATCTCAGTCGCGTCCTTAACGGCATACGGATCGCCATATGTGCCGCATCCCTCTACCAGCTTTGGAATGCGCTGGTTGACTTTAATTTCATGATATTGGACGCCGCTCTCGGTGGCCTTTCCCTTATAAACATAAGGAAGATAGCCACCAAACCAAGGCCTGACGTCACCGTCCTTCTTACCATCAACCGTCACATAGCCGCTCACGGCACCATACGTCGCTTCGTCGTAATACCAAAGCTGCTTGCCCGGGTACTCCGTACTCCCATCAATCTCAGATCCGTATGTCACCTTGCCTGCATCGGCATCGGCATCGGCCTTAGTAAAGGTGTAGTCCGCAGAGCCCGTGCTCGTGCTTCCGTAGCCAAAACTCTCCAGCAGGCTCGCATGGGTGAAGATCGTTTTGTTCTTTTGGCTGGGCAAGCTGATTTGCTCAAACTTTGCCGTCACCTGATCGGCCTCACTGCCTACACCAAGCTTTCCGAACAGCGACGTAGCCGCCTTGGTGTCACTCGTGTACCCAGTAGTCTTGATATTCTTCGCGTTCAGGCTCACGTACTTCTGCATCTCGTTGATGAGCAGAGGCATATAGGCGTTAGCATCCGTGGCGCTGTTGGCGCCGTCGACAATCAGATTGTTGAGCGTAAGACCATCAATTGAGATCTTTCTAATCTTGGTGCCATTGCCGTCGCTGGACCCATACACGTAGCGGCACACGAGCGCGCCCGAAGAGCTTCCGCTTGCTCCACCAGCGTCTTCAGAGCTCTTTCCGTCATTAATAACGGGCCCAACAGTACCACGCAAAGTGACGTTTTTTACTGTGAGATCGCCGTTTGCCACCGTTCGAAAAAGACCGCAGTGCATGTTCTCGTGCTGGGTAGCATCGGAATTTAGCTTGTTGCCATTCTGCTCGGCCTTGATCTTGGAGTAGCAGAAGGTAATGGTCGCATTCTCAACCGTCACCTCTCCGCTCGGCTGAGTGGGATAATAGCTGTAGCCGGCCAAATCGATTGTACCCGTTATGGTTATGGAATCATCGAGCCCTGTCGTGCCATTGGGAACGATTGTCGAACGAATACCTTCGGGAGCATAACGGTAAGCAGACCATAAGAGCAGCTTTTCCGCTGTATCGATTTGACTGCCACTAAAGCCGCCTTCACAATTCTTAGAGGCTATGTCGAGGTTGTAGAAGTAGCGGGTATTGCCGTTCGTATTCTGGCTTCGACCGAAAGACGAGCGATTATGGTAGCTGTTGTCTTTTGTGGAATCGCCGTCCATGTCCAGCTTGTTTTTCTGTGTGTGTAGCGAAACGACCGTGTTCCAGTCGGCGTCCATGAGCTTGCTGCCGTTGTTTGGTTTTACACCGCTGCCAACCCATTCATCGAAGGACGTTACGCCCGACGCAACGATGGCCCCCTCGCCGGTGGGCACCCTATAGGCGGTATCCCAATAAGCCCTGTCCTCCAAGTACAGGCCTAGGTAGCTCTCGACGCCATATGTCGTCTTATCATCCACCTTGCAGCCGCGGCAAACTAGAACGCCGAGCGTCTGAGCGGCGCCCGCATTAATGGTTGTGCCCGAGAGATCGATGGCATAGTTGTTGATAATCCAGTGGCCGCTCGCGGCGTATACAAGACCACCGAGTTCCTTGGAATCATCCGCAGTCGCGGTTATAGAAGCGTTGGTCGTTTTCAGAGCATAAGAGTTTTCATTCTTGTTAATGCTCTCATCTCCGATAGTTACGACCGCGTTGCCCCAGCTATAACCCAAGAAACCACCCGTGCCATTGAGCTTATCGCCGTTCCTGCCGACTTTCATTTCGAATGAATTGAACGAAAGGCCCGAAATGTTCACGTACTTATCAGCTGAGTTGGCTATTGTCCCTGCATTGTAGGTACTCTGTGCGATGCAGCCGATAAGACCACCGACTTGGGCAATCTTGCCGCCGGCGCAATCGCCAGTTTCGATTGATCCGGCGACTTCGAGGCCCGCAACATTGAATGACGAGCCATAATCGCCCGCATAACCAATGGCGCCGCCAATGCGACTATTGCCGTTAAGCGTTTTAGTTGCAGCGATGGTCGCTTGAGCCTTGCTGTTATCCTTAAACGCAACCGTAGAAGCCGCCAGCACGCTGCCCGCAATACCGCCAATGTTCACGTCATTGGCAAACGTATCATCGCACGCGATATTCGTTTTGCACGTTACGCCAGACAATGACAGGTTGCCGACGATGGCACACGCAAGCGACCCGGCATCGATAGCCGAACCGTTATCGAACTTCATGGAGCCAGCGATTGTGACGTTGGAGATGGTTGCACCGTTGACGGCCGCGAACAAGCCCAAGCGGCCGTGGCGGTAGATTTTGCCGTTGCCGTTGCTCGTGTTATTGCCGTCGAGCACGTCTTCACCACGCTTGCCGTACGCCTCGCCGACGGCAAGATTGATTGTGCCGCCACCGTTCAACGTTCCCGAGAAAACTTGCGAGCCGTCTGCACGATCCTGCGTGAAACCCGTCAGGCCCGTGCCCTTGAGATCAATAGTGCCGTTCACCGTAATGGTCGAGGACTGCAAGCCGTTAAGGTTGTTTTCGGTAACGCCGTCAACCATCGAGTAGTAGCCGTTGGTTTGCCAGGTAATCGCAAGCTTGGCGAAATCCTCAGCTGTGGTTAGGGCGTAGGCACCGTTAGCTGCCGTCAGCGAATCCGGCAAGGTCAACTTATGAGTGTCCACATCAAGCTTAATGAAGTCGCCGCCCAGACGAACAACTTCACCGTAGGTCGCGATGTCGTCCGTCTTTGAGGCTGAGTTGCTACGCTTGAAGGTCCAGACCGCAGCGCCCTTGTCTCCCAGATCACCATTAGAGCCATTGCCGGCAGCGAAGATCAGCGCGTTGTGGTTCTCGTATACGAGCTGACCCGTCGTGGCGTTCTCGGCAAAACTTGCGCCCGACAGATCCGTGATGCCGCTGAATTTGATTACAGCATTCCACGCGGATCCCGCAATTCCCGCGGCACGGTTGCTTTGCGCCTTACCGATAGGATTGTCGCTTGTAAGTTTGAAATCTCGCACGTCAAGGACATTGCGCGTATCGACAACGCCCACGGCGCCACCGAACTTTCCGGTACCCGTTCGCGCCGAAGCATCTCCCTTGCACGCAACCGTCACGCCGTTGAAGACAACGGCAACGGGCTGCGAGTTAGGATTTGCGCTATCGCCAACATAGCCGACAACGCCGCCTGCGTCGGACAACTTGCTCGCAAGGTCAAACTCAATTGAGCACGTATTCTTATTATCTGCATCCTTTTCAACAACAAAGGCGCGCAAAGCGCCGTCGTCGTCCGTTTTCGTCGCGAACACCTTGCCGACAAGGCCGCCGTAGCTGCCGTTGACACTAACATCTTCTGGTAAGGCGAGTTTGCTCTTATACGTCCCGCCTTGCACCACGATGTCTCCATTAGAGATATCGGCCATGCCAAAAAGAGCGCCGGCGCGCTGCGACGCACCAAGAGTCACAAGGTCGCCCAGGTCGAACATATTGGACGTAACGGCAAATCCTTGCGCAAAGCTCACGTCGCCGATAACGCCACCAGAGCAAGCGCTGTTCTCGTCGCCAATATTTAGAGGACACCCAATCTGCTTATTATCCGCGCCCAGTGTGAGCACGGTCGCTTTACCAATAAAACCGCCGCTGGCAGTTGTGCCCTTGACGGTGAGCGCGTGTAGGTCGAGAGCTTTCGCGACGTTGACCATGGCACCCGTGCTCGAGCCAACGAGTCCTACAACGCCACCGGCGGAGCCGTTCGTAGACTGGACGGTGGCGGTGGGAACGTTTGCCAGAGTGCCAATGCTCAGGGTCGCACCGTCCTTGACTTCGCCTACGAGCAGGCCAGCGTTGCCAGAGCTCGTTTTGACGGCTCCGCCTGAGGTCAGATCGTTGGGGAACGTGACGGACTCAACCGTCAAGCTCCCGCTCTCGACCGTGTTGGCAATCAAGCCAATGTTGCCCGTCGCATTCGCGTTGAGATTCTTTCGAGAATCGGTGAGGCTATAGGTAACGTTCGCAGCAAGGTCGCCCGTCGTCGCACCCAGGAGGGGTGCCGTCAAGGCGGAAGTCGCATCCTTCACATCAACGTTCACGGGTTCCACGATGTCAACCGACGCGATGAGTGTCTTGCTCTCTTCGCCGTTTTCCGCACCGCTGACCTTCGAAGCGACCATCGGTGCGCTATAGCTAGTCGCGCCTACCCACTTTATCCTGACCGTTTTGTTTTGGTCAGACAGCTTGAGGTTATTAAAAACCGTCCGATCAGTCGTAAGCTCGACGGGACTATCAACGTCCCTATAGATCCTGCCTTCAAACGGACATTCATCACTGCCAAGACCCTGGAAAGACATGCCGTTATTAGCCGACTCGGTGAGCTTCGCATCGCCCGTGATGATAACCTTGATCTGCGCATCATAGTAAAGCGAAGCGTCGGCGTTAGACAGGACGGCGAACGCCTCCGACGACTTGACATCGAGGCTTCGGATTCCGCTCTCGTCGTCTTTGCGCACGATGCTTTCCGCGCCGTTCTTCTCGAGCAGCTCGACGAGCTTATTCAAATCCGTGATCGTCGCACCCGCCTGGGCATCAGCGTCCTCCGAAGTCGCATCATCGGCATCTTGCTCGGCGTCGTCAGCGGCGGCATCGTCAGCGGCATCGTCGCCTTCCGTCTGGTCGCCCGTGGAATCGGAACCAGTGGCGCTATCGGTGGTATCGCCTGCTGCAGCGTCATCCTTCACCGCGTCATCCCCAGCACTGTCGCTGTCGGCGCCGGCATCACTCGACCCAGACCCGATCGTGACATCGCCGTTGGTCTCGCCGCTCTCGGCAGTATCCAACGCCTTCGCAGATGCGGCAGCAATCTCGTTCGAGATGTTCTGCCAGCCTGCCGCCACAGCAGCCACCGTGGGCGAGCATGCTTGGAGCACCATGACCACCGTCATGAACTCTGCGAATATGCGCTTTGCCGTTCTCATCGATTCCGTACCTCTTATCCTAAAACTCCGCTTCCAGAGTTATTGAGTCTCCGTCGTGCCCGTCAGGGTAGTTCCGCTCACGCTAATGTCCAGGTCGCCCCAGCCACCGGGCGTTTTGCCGTCCGCTCGGTAAAAGTTGACGACCATCGAACCCGGCTCCATGGTGAACGTAGCCTTGCGAGCTGCAGCATCCACCGTCGCGCTATGGTTGGTCTCAAAGAACGGGTCGATCTCCACGTTCTCCCCCCACGTGAGCGTGACGTTTGCCAGTGCGCCCGTAACCGTCACGCGGTAGTTGTATGCAGCGTAATCAGCAAACTTGCCAGCCTCATCGACCAGCGCGCCCTCAACCGCAGCGGTCTTGACCTCGGCCCTCTTTGACGGCACGACTTTCGCCGCCAGACAGGTGAGCTCGGTGCCGGGGCTCTTCTCCGATACGACCGTGGCCTTAATCACAAAGTATGCTTGTCCCAACTTAGCCTCGGGGAAGGTCACGGTGTAGTCGTTCTTGGTAGGTTGATTCTCCGGAAGCGTGACGCTGCTACCGGGCTGGGGCGCATAGCTCCACGTGGCGCCATCGAGCCCGTGCCCCTCGACCGTCAAGGTGTATGTCACATTTTTGTCGTTGCAGAAGTTGCTGTTGCCCAGCAAGTAGTTGTAGATGCTAAAGGTAAAGTTGCACTGCCCGTTGTTGGGATACACCGTAACGGAGCGCTGGGCACGGGCGAGCTCGTCGGGGCTAGGCGCACTCATATAGCCCGTGAGCAGGTCGCTCGCAAACAGGCTCTGCGCGGTGCCCGTTGCGGCGACGGACTTTAGAAATCCGTTGGCGGTGTAGGCGGAATAGGTAAAGTAGCCACCCGTCACGAGCGCCACGGCGCAAATAAGTGCGATTGCCGCCACAACCAGCTTGTTCTTGACTAGGCTCTTGCTTTTTGCCAGCTGCTCGCGCTCGGCATCCTGCTGTTTCTCTTGCTTCTCCATGTGCGCCCCCTCTCCTACTTGCCGCTCGTGTTGCGCGCGATCAGGTAAATCACGTCGGTCTCTTTGGCGCTCTCGTCCCACGAAAGCTTGATGATAAAGTTAAGCGTGTCATTGCCAGTCGAGTTGTCGAGTGTCTTAGCGTTGAGGTCGCCTTTGCCGAATTTCTTGTATCGGTAGAGCGGGCGCGCGTTGCGCTGGACGTTTTGATAGTCCTTGAATGTAGGGTCGCTTGCGCCCTCGCCCGGCACGGCTGCCAGACCGTCGTTCTCCTTGTTGATATATTCGAAGCTCGTCAGCAGGTTCTCTCCGGTTGCTTTCCAGCTATAAGATTTGCCGTCTGCGGTACCGCTCACGTCGGGCGTCTGGAGCGCAGACGTGTTCTCGGCTCTGTACAGCTCAATAGTGAGACCCGTAATGTTGGTCGTATTCGCGAGTTGCAGCTCAAAACCGTCACCGCCCGTCTGCACGCAAAACGGGCGCTTGAGCGTCACCGTGTTGCCGGTCTTGGTATCGCCGTATTCGGGGTTGTAGCTCAGGTCGACCTGCTCTGTTGCCGTAGCGTTGGGGCCCAGCACTTTGAGCTCCGCCGGCTCCTTGATCTTGCCAACGGTGGAGCCGCGATTGGCATCGACGAACCATCCGAGCGTCAATCCCAGCAACACGAGAAGCACGGTAAGCAAGCCCATGATGGCAAGGGATTCGCGACGGTGGCCGCTCACCCAAGCCTTGATACGCTCGATGCGGCCAGCCGGACGCGCTTCGCCGTGCGAGCCGAACCCGTTGCCGCCGGGGTTTGCCGCTCCTTCGTTGTGTTTGATATCGCCCTGCTCGCGGGCATTAAGCTGCTCGTCCATTTATTTATCCGTCTCCTTGGCGGTGAAGCGCACGCGAATGTACTTGACGTTCTTGCCGATAATCTCGTCGGCGTTGTTGTAGTAGCTGGCGCAGGTTTCCACATCCGCAGAGGACATGCCGGCTCCGACAGGCGGAACCGCGCTAGGCGCCTGACCTGGCACGCTCGTGCTATCGGCGCGGAAATAGCGCGCGTGGTTATTGTTGATGTCGCCGACGAGGGTTGTGTATCCCCCCTCGTCGCCTGTGTTAGCGAAAAGGTTGCCACCGTAGCCGGCGTTGCCCGTGCGAACATAGCTCTTGAACTGTTCCGGCCAAATCCAGTAGAGGGTTTTGGTGACGGTTTCGGTCGTGCTATTTGAGTCCGCAGCGTAAAAGCTCGACTTTGGGATGGTAAAGCTCTGCGTAATGACGGTGACGCTGGCCCCGTCCTGGGTCACCGTGGTGGTCGTGGGGACCAGCGGATTCGAGTAAAAGCCAGAGGCATCTTTGCCCTGAAAAACCAGGATATGACCGCGCACCAAATCTTTAAGCGAGTTGATGATCTCTTCGTTTTTCGATGCATCCGCAGCAGTGCCGCCCGTGCCCGCAACGCTCGTCTGAACAGAAATTTCCCAGGTCATCTCCACCGTGATATCGTGCAGGTCATTGCAGAGCGGCCTGACGTTGAGCTGGAGCTGGCCGGCCGACCCCGGAGAGAGACCGCCATCGGTGCTCATGTTATTGAGGTTGAAAAGATTGTTCACGGCAAGGCTTGTACTGTCCGACGCGTAGTTGTCCTGAGTGTCGTACTTACCCGCCGTGCCGCCCTGCGTTCCCGAGAGCACAAACCGCGGGCCCTTCGCCGCGATCGTGCTCCCCGTGGCACTCACTCGGTTATTCGCGGCAAACCAGGCCAGGCATGCAAAGATGGCAACGATGGAGGCCAGCACAAACAGACCGCTCACCAGGAAATCCTTCCAGAAATCCTTGAGGGTCCGCACGTGCTCGTCGGCAGCTTGGCGGTACTCGGCCGCCGTCTTGTGCTGCTGGAGCTCGCTATGTCGGTCCATGCCACTCATCGTTTACGTTTGCCCTGCTAGCGGGCGTGCCATCCTTTCCGCTCGGTCGCGTTTATCCGTTGTTCGCAGGTAGAGAATTCAGGCAGAATACAACACCATACGATAAGGTAAAAGAATAGCATTGACCTGCGGTTTGCTCCACAGCGCAAGCCTTAATGATGTCTTAAAGATTACGAATAGCAGCTTCTTCCATATGCCAAGGACATGGTGCAAACAAACCTGACCACTTGCACCAATCCGCAGCACCGGGCAGCGGGCACACGGCGTGCCGCCCCTTAACACCCCAACGCGCGCACGGGTATCACGTAGATACCGTCCTCGACCTCGCGGGCGTACTCACCCACCCCCACAATCACGGCCATAAACTCCGGTTCGCGTGTGCGTGAACGAGGATTTCCACAGACCTTCTTGCGAACGCGCTTGAGGCTCTCAACGCCGGCGCTCGCCTTATCTTCGCTCACCTTAATCTCAAAGGCGGCCCACCGTCCATCGGCTAGCTGCACGATGGCATCGCATTCAAGGCCCGAATCGTCGCGATAATAGCGCACGGGCGTGCTATCCAGCAGGTCGAGCGAACGTGCGTAGACCGAAAGATCGCGTATGACCAAATTCTCAAACACTAGACCAAATGTCTGCCAGTCGGCAAGCAGCGCCTGCAAGGACATACCTAGCAAGGCGCAAGCAAGGCTCGGATCTGCCAGATAGCGCTTGGGCTTGACGGTAAAGCGTCGTTTGTCGCGCGCGGCGGGAACCCAACCGGGGACCTCCTCGAGAATGAACATGCCTTTGAGGGCATCCAGGTACCTGCGCACCTTGGTCTCGTCGGCAAACGCTGCGGGTTCCCCCTCGGCACCGAACATATCCATAAGAATCGTTTTATACGTGGTCGCCTGTCCCAGATTGCGCGCGATCGATGCGGAGACTCGACGAGCAATATCGGGGTCGAGACCAACCGCCGGGAAGCTGCTCGAAAACGTAGTGTTGAGATATTCGCGAGCGATGAGCTGGGCGTCAGCCGAAACCATATCGATCGCCTCGGGCCATCCGCCGCGGCAGGCGGCTTCGACAAGCCCCGGTGTATCGCCATTGCACCGACAGGGCTCAAAACGATGCTCAAACAAGCCCGCCAGGCTCACCTTGCCGCTGGACTCACCTGTCTCGGCAAGCGTCATGGGGTACATGCGGACGCGGCCGATGCGGCCGGCTCCACTATGCGCGGGTGCCTCCGTCTTTGAGCCAAACGCAGGCGTGGCGGAACCCGTGAGGATATAGGCGCCGCGCGTGCCCCGGGTGCGGTCAACCTCGTGTCTAACGTAGTCCCAAATCTGGGGAACTCGCTGCCACTCATCGATAATATGCGGACGGTCTCCCAGCAACATCATCGCCGGGTCGGCACGCGCGAGGTCGAGATTCTCGTCGACATACGAGGCGGACGCCCCGTGCTCAAGCGCGGCCCACGTCTTGCCGCACCACTTGGTGCCCGCAATCTCGACCGCGCCAAAGACGCGAAGGTAGCGTTCGATTTGCGCATCCACGATACGCGGGATGTATCCGTCCCGATGTAGCCTTTCGCCCGCCATGAGCCACCCCCGCAGATTTCCAGTTCCTGCTTTCTGATTCCTCTATTCCACTGTAGCAAATTCGGATTTTCGGGTGGTTGCGATTCGGATTTTCGTGTTCATATAATTCGGATTTTCATGTTCTAAGTATTCGGATTTTCTGAACCAGCTGGTCAGTGGGCGCCCTCATTGGCAAAAAGGCGGGGAGCACCGATAACGGCACCCCCCGCCCACTCAATACGCGATAGCTTTCTTACTTAGAGCTCGTTGGCCGCGTGATACGCCGTGCGAATGGCGCTCGCAATGTCGGCGGTGCGCTCGCCCGAGCAGTCGCCCACGCAGGTCACGGGCACCGTTACGCCGTCCAGGTCAAACCCGTTGGCCTTGGAGCCCACGGCCATCACCACGTAATCGCAGGCGATCTTCACCGGCTCCTCGGGGCCGTCCTCGGTGGTGTGCACGGCCTCCACGCCCTCGTCGGTAATGGCGGTCAGGCGGGTCTTAACATGCTGCTCAACGTTGTGGGCGGCAAAGTCGTTCATAATCAGCGGCAGAATGGTCTCGGACTCGCCTGCGGCAATCTTGTCGAGCATCTCGACAATCGCCACCTCGCAGCCGTTCTGCAGCAGGTACTCGGCAGTCTCGGTGCCCACCAGGCCGCCGCCGATAACGGCGACGCAGCCCGCGAGCTCCGCCTTGCCGGCCAGCACGTCCCAGCTCGAGACGACCTTGTCCGAATCGGCGCCCGGAACGGGGATGACCACGTCGTGCGCGCCCACAGCCACAATCGCGGCGTCGGCGGCGTTGAGGTCCTCGGCCGTAGCGGCATGGTTGAGCTCAACCTTTACGCCCAGGCCGGGCAGAATCTTCTCGTAATACTCCACCGAGCGCATGATCTCGTCCTTGCGCGGAGGCGCGGCTGCCAGCACAATCTGGCCGCCCAGATGATCGCTCGCCTCATAGACGGTCACGTCGTAGCCGCGCTTGGCCGCCACGCGCGCGGCCTCCAGGCCGGCAATACCGCCGCCCACCACGGCGATCTTCTTGTCGCCCTCGCCCGGCTTAATGGCGATGGTCGCCTCGTCGCCGTTCTCGGCATTGAGCACGCACGAGATGTACTTGCGGTTTTGAATCGCGTCGACGCAGCCCTTGTTGCAGTTGAGGCACTCGCGGATGGGCTCACCCGTGGCGGCCTTCAGCGCAATGTCGGGGTCGCACATGAGCGAGCGGCCATAGGCGATAATGTCGGCCGCGCCGTCCTCAAGAATCTTCTCGCCGGCCTCGACCGAAACAACACGGCCGACAGTGGCCACCGGCACGGAGACCAGGGCCTTGACGCGCTCGGCCACCGGCAGCGTCCAGTTGTAGGGCATGGCGCCCATGGGCGGAATGGTGTCTCCCATGTTGCCGGTGTGGTTGGCCTGCGCGACCTGGATCATGTCGATGCCCGCGCCCTCGAGCAGCTTGGCAAACTCGCAGGCCTCATCGGGCTGCAGGCCGCCCTTGCCGCGCGGCGTGCCGTCGGGGTTCTCCATGATCACGGGGAGCTTGTACTCCACCATCAGCTCCGGTGCGGCTTCCTTAATGGCGGCGACGACCTCCAGCGCGTAGCGAACGCGGTTCTCGAACGAGCCGCCGTACTCGTCGGTGCGCTGGTTGAGGATAGCCGAGCACAGCGAGCCCACCAGACGGTCGCCGTGGACCTCGATGGCGTCGATCCCGGCCTGCTGTGCGCGAGCGGCCGAGGCGGCGATGGCCTCCTTGATCTGGGTGAGCTGCTCCACGCTCGCCTCGTTCACAAAGTGCTGCATGTCGTGGTGCAGCTTGGCGTAGGCCTGCTTGCGAATCTCGTTGGACTCGGCCATCTTGGCGGCGAAGGTCTCCTCGTCGCCGGCGGCCTTGGCCTCCTGCGCGGCCTTGGCGGCGGCCATGGAGCCCATGACCATGCGGCCGACGCCGGGCACGTCGTACTCGGGATGGAACAGCTGCAGGGCGATCTTGGCGCCGTGCTTGTGGACGGCGTCGGCCAGCGCCTTAAACGTGGGGATCTGGGCATCGGTCGCCAGCTTGGGCGTGGGGCTCGCGGTCATAACGGGAGCGACGTCGCCGATGACGATGTAGCTCACGCCGCCACGGGCCAGACGCTCGTAAAAGGCCAGGCTGCGCTCGCCGATGGAACCGTCGCGCTCCTCGTAGCCGGTGGTGAGCGGCGGGAACATAATGCGGTTCTTGAGCTCAAGGGGGCCAACCGTAATGGGCTGGAGCAGCTTGGATGCAGGTGCGGTCATGGATATTCCTCTCTTGTAGGCGCGGCGGCGATGGTGCCGCGTAGTTGTCTAGAGGATATGGCATGGGAGCACAGTGGCGCAACGGAAATCGGCAGACAGCAGGTAGCGGCAGGTGGATGGGGCGGGGCGGCCCGTCGGTTTGTCTCAATCCGTAACAGTTAGGCCCACTTTTGGCCTCCACCTGTTACAGATCGAGATAAACAGGAAGGCAGGGAGCCAATGTCTCAATCTGTAACATCTAACGGCCAAAA
>URVD01000001.1 GCA_900551195.1 uncultured Collinsella sp. | reverse complement strand
CTCGCAAGGCGCGTAAGCGCCGCAGCGGTCCGTCCGCGCAGCGCGCGGACGCGATTCCCTTCCCCGCCACCTTGAATTGACTAGGACCTCTGCAAAGGGGTCCTTTTCTTTTATGTAGGGTTCTGCGGAAACTGCGTCCCAGAATAAGGGCTCAGAACGGGACACACTTTCCGGTGCCTGCCTCCGGCGCGCGTACACACCTCGTCGCACCATTCCGAGTCCGTCTGCTCCCAGACATTCCTCCCACTTTCGCGTCACTTTGCAGACCGTTCGGTCGCCTGTCCGCACACGCGGGTATACTCAAAACGATACTTATCCTATGCAATACGATGCGGGTTCGACCTGCATGATCCGAAGGGGGCAGTGATGGAGAGGATACTCGGCGTTAATCTCTCTGGCTGGTTTATTCCCGAGCCTTGGGTGACCCCGTCGCTGTATGCGGCGACCGGTGCATCCAACGCGGCCGAGCTACAGGAGGCCATGGGTACCGCCGCCTATAACGAGCGCATGCGCCGCCATTACGAGACGTTTGTGAGCGAGGACGATTTTCGTCGCATGGCGCAGATCGGTCTCAATGCCGTGCGTCTGCCGGTGCCCTGGTATGCCTTTGGCTCACAGGAGTCCGATGCCTCCTACATATCGGTTGTCGATTACATCGACCGCGCGATTGAGTGGGCTGCCAAGTACGACATCCGCGTGCTGCTCGATCTGGCAACCGTGCCCGGTGGCCAGGGCGATTCCAACGATTCGCCCACCACGCCGGAGGCTGTTGCCGAGTGGCATTCGTCCACCAACGGCCGTCATGTCGCACTCGACGTGCTCGAGCGCTTGGCCGATCGCTATGGCGAGGCCGAGAGCCTGCTGGGCATTGAGCTGCTGGACACGCCGCAGATGAGCGTTCGCAAGAGCCTCTTCACCATGACGGATGGCATTCCCGCTCACTACCTGCGCAATTTCTATCGCGATGCCTACGAGCTCGTCCGTTCGTATATGCCCGAGGATAAGATCGTCGTCTTCTCGTCGTCGGGGCATCCCAGCGAGTGGAAGCATTTTATGCGCGGCGCCAAGTACAAGAACGTCTACATGGACCTTCACCTGTACCATTACCGCGACGAGTATGCGCTCGACATCACGAGCCCTCGCGGGCTGACGACGGCGATTTCGCGTAACAAGCGCGAGCTTAAAGAAGCGATTTCGACTGGGTTCCCCGTGCTGGTGGGCGAATGGTCGGGCGCGGCGATCTTTGCCAACTCGTCGGTTACGCCCGAGGGCCGCAATGCCTACGAGCGCGTGTTTATCGCCAACCAGCTGGCTTCGTTTGCGCCGGCTGCCGGTTGGTTCTTCCAAACGTGGAAGACCGAAAAGCGCATTGCAGCATGGGACGCCCGCGCGGCGCTCGGTACGCTCGAGCGCGGCATGATTGAATAGGTTGATATGACGCAAAACAGCGCCCATACGGGCAAACTCTATGTGGTCGGCACGCCCATCGGCAACCTGGGTGACCTGTCCCCGCGCGTTGGCGAGGCCTTTGCCGCTGCCGATGTCATCTGCTGCGAAGACACGCGTGTGACGTCAAAGCTGCTGATGCACCTGGGCATTTCCAAGCCGCTTGTCCGTTGCGACGAGAATGTGATCGCTAGCCGCGCTGCCGGCCTGGTCGACCGTCTGCTGGCGGGGGAGACCCTCGCCTTTGCCTCGGACGCCGGCATGCCGAGCGTGTCCGATCCCGGCCAGGCGCTGATCGAGGCGGCGCGTGAGGCCGATGTGCCCGTCGAAGTTATTCCTGGGCCCTCTGCTTGCGTCACGGCGCTTGTTTCGTCCGGCATTCCCTGCGAGCATTTTTTCTTCGAGGGCTTTTTGGGCCGAAAGCACGGCGACCGTGTGCGCCGTTTGCAGCGCCTTGCCGTGGTGCCCGGCGCACTCATCTTCTACGAGTCTCCACATCGCATCGTGGCGACGCTCGAGGCCGTGACGGAGGTCTTTCCCCAGCGTGAGGTTGCCGTCTGCCGCGAACTCACCAAGCTGCACGAGGAGGTCTTGCGCGGGCCCGCTGACCAGCTTGCCGAGGAGCTGCGTGCTCGCGGCGAGGTAAAGGGCGAGATTGCGCTGGTCATCGCGCCACCGAGCGAGGATGAGGAGGCCGGTATCGCGCCGGTTGGCGCCGCGGTAGCGGATCCCGACGAGGCCCTGCGCGAGGATATCCGCGCCGCGCTCGAGGAGGGGGAGCCCGCGTCTGCGGTGGCCAAGCGCCTGTCTCAGAAGTATTCGCGCCGCAAGCGCGATGTCTATGCCATGGTGCTCGATATGCAATAGATGGAGGATATCCAGCCCTTGCGCTAGAATCATCCTCTGTATGCAACGTTTTTCTGGAGGACAAACCCCATGGATCAAAGCAAGCCTTCGTTCTTTATCACGACGCCCATCTACTACGTCAACGCCGATCCGCACCTGGGCACGGCTTATTCCACCATCATCGCCGACGTTCAGGCTCGCTATCGCCGTTCCGCCGGCTATAACGTCAAGTTCCTGACCGGCATGGACGAGCACGGCGAGAAGGTCGCCGAGGCCGCAGCCAAGCATGGCATGACGCCGCAGGAGTGGACCGATAGCCAGGCCCCGCACTTCAAGGAGCTTTGGAGCAAGCTCGAGATTTCCAACGACGACTTCATCCGCACCACCGAGCCGCGCCAGCATCATGCCGTGCAGTACCTGTGGGAGCGCATGAAGGAGTCCGGTTACCTGTATAAGGGCAGCTACGACGGTTGGTATTGCGTGCCTGACGAGACCTACTTCACTGATACGCAGGTCCAGAAGGGCGACGAGGAGTACGGCAGCGTCGGTCAGCACCTGTGCCCCGACTGCCACCGTCCGCTTGAGCGCGTGCAGGAGGAGTCCTACTTCTTTAAGCTTTCCGCCTTCCAGGACAAGCTTCTCAAGCTCTATGACGAGCACCCCGACTTTGTCGAGCCTGCGTTCCGCATGAACGAGGTACGTAGCTTTGTCGAGGGCGGCCTTAACGACCTTTCCGTGAGCCGCACGAGCTTTGACTGGGGCATTCAGGTCCCGTTTGACGAGGGTCACGTGACCTACGTGTGGTTCGATGCGCTGCTCAACTATATGACGGCCGTCGGCTACGGTGTCGACACCGACGAGGCGCGTGCCGAGCTGGCCTATCGCTGGCCCGCGCAGTTCCACATCGTGGGTAAGGACATCATCCGCTTCCACTGCGTCATTTGGCCCGCCATGCTCATGGCCATCGGCGAGGCCCTGCCCGAGCACGTCTTTGCCCACGGCTTCCTGACCGTGCGCAATGCCGAGACCGGCAAGGCCGAGAAGATGTCCAAGAGCCGCGGTAACGCCATCGCTCCGCAGGACG
The DNA here is from genome assembly GCA_900551195.1 of uncultured Collinsella sp. Lineage (GTDB taxonomy): Bacteria > Actinomycetota > Coriobacteriia > Coriobacteriales > Coriobacteriaceae > Collinsella. Next base: position 22,501 of record URVD01000001.1, on the reverse strand, counting down.
TTATCGACATGCTGGGCGTTGAGGGCTATCGCTACTACTTTATGACCGACGTCGTTCCCGGTACCGACGGCGCTATCAGCTTCGATCGCATGGAGCAGGTCTACAACGCCGATCTGGCCAACAGCTGGGGCAACCTCATTTCGCGCTCGCTCAACATGAGCGCAAAGTACTTTGACGGCTGCGCCCCGGCTAAACCGGCGTCTGCCGACGCGTTCGATAACCCGCTGGCAAAGATTGCCGACGGTTTGGTCGAGCGCTACATGGCCAAGATGGACATGCTCGATTACGGCGGAGCCAAGGATGAGGTCATGGAGCTCATCCATGCCGCCAACCACTACATCGAGGACTCCGAGCCTTGGGCGCTAGCCAAGGACGAGGCCAAGGCTGACGAGCTGGCATTTGTGATTTACAACCTGCTCGAGGCCATCCGCATCGCCGCCCACCTGCTGATGCCGCTCATGCCTCAGACTTCTGTCGAGGCTCTGCGCCGCCTGTCCTGTGAGGGCGAGGCCGCGAGCGACGACCTCAAGGGCATTTGCGCTTGGGGCCTGCTTGCTGGTGGTCAGCCCGTCGAGAAGGGCGATCCGCTGTTCCCGCGTCTGGCGTAGAGACCGCGCGAGCGCCATATCGGCAATTTGCTGTTTAGCTGTAAGGGCATGGCCGCCACGGTCCATGCCCTTTTGTTTCAAGACGCCGCCATCATGCTAAGGAGGCAACCATGACAACTTCGCCTTTGGCAAACCCCACGGCCACCAGGGAGCTGCTGGAGGAGTTTGGCCTTGCGACCAAGCATCGCCTGGGCCAGAACTTTCTAATCGACAATCATGTGATCGAGCGTATCTGCGAGCTTGCCGAGCTTGCAGGTGACGAGCGCGTACTCGAGGTGGGTCCGGGTTGTGGAACGTTGACACTTGCGTTACTGCAGGAAGCGGCGTGCGTTACGTCCATTGAGGCCGATCCCGAGCTTGAGCCGGTGCTCGATGCCCACGCCGCCGACTATGCCAACTTCCGCTTTATCATGGGCGATGCGCTCAAGGTGACGCCGGAGCAGATTGAGCAGGCCGCCGGCGGCGAGCCCACGGTATTTGTCGCGAACTTGCCCTATAACGTGGCGGCGACAATCATCCTGCAGTTCTTCCAGACGATGCCCGCGCTCAAGCGCGCCGTCGTCATGGTGCAAAAGGAGGTTGCCGATCGCATTGCCGCAGTGCCGGGCAACAAGACCTATGGCGGCTATACGGCAAAGCTCGGCCTGTATGCGCAGGTGACGGGTCGCTTTGAGGTGCCGCCGCGTTGCTTTATGCCGGCGCCGCACGTGGACTCGGCCGTCGTGCGTATCGACCGTGTTGACGGTGTGGTGCCCGAAGAACTCGATCGCGAATTTGTGGCCTGCGTGATTGACGCTGCATTTGCTCAGCGTCGCAAGACCATCCGCAATTCCATGAGCGCCAACGGTTTTGCCAAGGACGTGCTCGATGCCGCCTTTGAGGCTTGCGGTATCGCACCCACCACGCGCGCCGAGACGCTTGATGTTGCCGACTTTGTCCGTCTGGCCCAGGAGCTAATCCATGATGCCTAATGCCGAACGCGTGACGTTTACCAAGAAAAAGAAGACAGTTGCTTGTCCCGTGCCCTTGGCACCGCTTGCTGACACGCATGCGCATCTGCTTTCGTTTTGGGGCAAAGAAGTGCCCGAGACACTCGTGCGCGCCAAAGCCGCGGGCATCGACCTGTTGGTGACGGTCTTCGATCCCATTGCCGATAAGCGCAGCGTGACGGACTATAGCGACTGGCTGACGCGCGAGATTCTGCCGATGCAGGATATCCCGCAGATCAAGTATCTTGCCGGCGTGCATCCGTATGGCGCGCCGGACTATACCGACGACGTTCACGCACAGGTCGTTGCCGCACTCGATGACCCCTTATGCGCCGGTATTGGCGAAATCGGCCTGGACTACCACATGGACTATGATGACGATATCGCGCCGGCACCTCATAACGTGCAGATTGACTGCATGGCGCGCCAGCTCGAGCTTGCCGCGTGCCGTAACGTGCCGGTGGAGTTGCACCTGCGGCACGAGGACTCGGATGGGGAGCGCACCTCGCATATGGATGCGTACAACGTGCTTCGTGAGGTGGGCGTGCCCCAGGCCGGTTGTGTGCTGCACTGCTTTGGCGAGGACCGCGCCACGATGGAGCGCTTTGTGAAGCTGGGCTGCTATATCGCCTATGGTGGTGCGGCCACCTTTAAGCGCAACGACGACGTGCGCGAGGCATTTGCGGCGACCCCGCTCGACCGCATTTTGTTCGAGACGGATTGCCCGTATATGGCTCCGGAGCCCATCCGCGGTCTTGAATGCGAGCCCGCAATGATCTCCATTACGGCAAACGCGCTGGTTAACGACCGTGTCGATCGCACTGGTGAGGACGCCGAAACAATCGCGCAAGCCGCTTGGGAAAATGCCTGCAAACTTTTTCAAAAATAGTTCTTGCGTTCGCGATGGCGCTCCGTTATTCTAATTCCTGCACGCGGGCGTGGCGGAATTGGCAGACGCGTACGGTTCAGGTCCGTATGGGGGCAACCCCATGAAGGTTCAAGTCCTTTCGCCCGCACCATTGATTGAAAGAGCTCCCAGCAATGGGGGCTTTTTTGTTATGTGCCCATCGCAGGGACTTGAACCTGTGAAGGAGCGAGCGTCAAGAAAACGCGGAGCGTTTTTAGCGAGCGGGCGAGTCCGCCGGCAGGCGGGCGAAGCCGGTGCGGATCCGCGCAGCGGATAGGCGGACGTCCTTTCGCCCGCACCATGGATTGAAAGAGCTCCCAGCAATGGGAGCTCTTTTTGTTGTGCACGATCTCCTTGGACGGGTATCCTAGTACCAACGTGTGCCTATCAGAGGAGAGACCATGCTGTTTTCCGGTATCATCGCCGCCCTTACCAGCCTTTTGATTCCCATCATCATCCTGTTGCTGCTGCTCCCCAACGCCTGTTATGTCGTTGAACAGCAGCACGCCGTAATCATCGAGCGCTTGGGTAAGTTCAACCGTATCGTCAACGCGGGCTTCCACGTGAAGGTGCCCGTGATCGACCGCAAGGCCGCCACGGTGAGCCTGCGCACCATGAAAAACGGTTTTGGCATCGACGTTAAGACCCAGGACAACGTGACCATCGGTCTTGAGGTCTCCGCTCAGTACCACGTGAGCTACGACATGGGCGCCGGCCCGGCAGATTCGGGCATCTACAAGAGCTACTACATGCTGCAGGAGCCCGTCGACCAGATGCGCGACTTCATCACCGACGCCCTGCGCTCCTCCATCCCCGTCTACACACTCGATGAGGTCTTTGCCAAGAAGGATGACATCGCCAAGGATGTCAACGCTACCGTTTCCGAGCAGATGGCCGCCTACGGCTTCACCCTCGTGTCGACGCTCATCACCAAAATCGCACTGCCGACCGAGGTTGAGAACTCCATGAACGACATCAACGCTGCCCAGCGCAAGCGCGCTGCCGCGCAGGAGCTCGCCGAGGCCGACCGCATCAAGCGCGTCACCGAGGCGACCGCCGAGGCCGAGGCTATGGAAAAGGCGGGCGAGGGCATCGCCAACCAGCGCAAGGCCATCGCGCTGGGTATCAAAGATTCGCTCGAGATTATCCAGGAGACGGGTGTCGGCAATGACGAGGCCAACCAACTGTTCATGTTTACGCAGTGGTCCGAGATGATGACGGAGTTCGCTCGCACGGGTAAAACCTCGACGGTCGTGCTGCCGAGCGACTTTTCGCAGTCGGCCTCGATGTTCGAGCAGATGCTGGCCGCCGGCAAAGTTCAAAACGATTCGAAGGAGTAGACGCGCGTGAAATACACCGTCGTTTGCGTCGGTAAGCTCAAGGAGCGCTTTTGGAAGGACGCGTGCGCTGAGTACACCAAGCGCCTAGGTGCCTATGCCAAGGTGGATATCCGCGAGGTGGCCGATATCGACCCGGCTAAGGCGGGCGGCGTGGATGCCGCGCGCGACAAGGAGGGGGCGGCGATTCTTGCCGCCTTGCCATCTCGAGCGCATGTGATCCTGCTGGCTATCGAGGGCAAGGAGCGCTCGAGCGAGGAGTTTTCGGCGAGGCTCGACGATCTTATGCTGCGAGGCAGCAGCGACATTGCCTTTGTAATCGGCGGTTCGGACGGCGTGAGCGATGACGTGCGCGCACGAGCCGACGAGATGCTCAGCTTTGGACGCATTACCTTGCCGCATAACCTGGCGCGTGTGGTGCTGCTGGAGCAGATTTACCGTGCCTGCAAGATCAGTCGTGGCGAGCCGTATCACAAATAGGTCGGCAATACGAAACAATGGCGTGGGACAATACCTTTCGTTTTGAGGAATGTGTCTGAAAGGACTATGCGATATGAAGATTGGATTTGTCGGTTTTGGCAATATGGCGAGCGCTATGGCCGATGGCTGGATCGCTGCCGGTGTAGCTGCGAGCGACATGTGCGCCTGCGCGGGTCGCTACGACGCGCTGGTTGAGCGCTGCGAGGCGCGCGGCATGGTCGCCTGCCACGATGCCGCCGAGGTTGTCGCCGCATCCGATATCGTGGTCGCTGCGGTCAAACCGTACATGATCGAGAAGGTATTCGCCCCGCTCAAGGATGCTCTTGCCAAAAAGGTCGTTCTGTCGGTTGCCTGGACCTGGGACAGTGCCAAGTGGGAGCAGGTCCTGCCGGGCGTCGCGCATATCTCGACGGTGCCCAACACGCCGGTTTCGGTGGGCGAGGGCGTCATCGCCTGCGAGAAGGCTTCGACGCTTAACGACGAGCAGCGTGCTGTGGTGCTCGACCTGCTCGGTAAGCTTGGCGCTGTCGTCGAGCTCGACACAAGCCTGCTGTTTGTGGGCGGCACGGTGGGTGGTTGCGCTCCGGCGTTTGTCGCCATGGCAATCGAGGCCCTGGGCGATGCGGCGGTCAAGCACGGTATCCCGCGTGCGGATGCTTATCGCATTGTGAGCCAGATGGTGCTGGGTACGGCAAAGCTGCAGCTTGCAACTGGCCAGCATCCTGCGGCGATGAAGGATGCCGTATGCTCGCCCGGTGGTGCCACCATCAAGGGCGTCGTTGCGCTCGAGGACGCCGGCATGCGCAGCGCCCTGGTCAAGGCAATCGACGCAACCCTCCAGTAAAACCGACCAAAAAAGGGACAGGTTTATGTTGGCAGGTTTTTCCTGCGGTTTTGTCCTTTTAGCGAAAAGTGCCCCGCAACTGGCTCAATTCCAGTTGCGAGGCACTTGCGTTTGCCCAGATAAAACCGACCAAAATAAACCTGTCCCTTTTTGGCAGGTTAGTCCCAGAAGCTGTCTTCTTCGTCCTCGGACTTGGGGCCGCGGTCGACATACATCTTATGGGTGCGCTTCTCCATTACAAAGGCAATAATCGCAAACAGCAGGATGCCGCCGGCGAAAAGGATGGCAAAACCGGTGCGGGTGCCAAACAAAAAGGAAAAAACTGCGTCCATTGGGTGCCTTCTTGCGTAGTTGAGTTGGGTCGTAAACGCTCATAAGTATATACTTGCCCATACATGTACAAGGTTGCAACCTAAATGGAATGTATATCGCCGGAGGATCTAATGCTTGATATCAAGTTTGTTCGCGAGAACCCCGATGCCATCGATGTCGCCATGGCTAACCGCCAGACGTCTTGGGATCGCGAAAAGTTCTTTGAGCTCGACGACGAGCGTCGTGCCGTCATCACCGAGGTCGAGGAACTTCAAGCCACGCGCAATGCCGAGTCCAAGAAGATCGGCGCCCTGATGAAGGAGGGCAAGAAGGACGAGGCCGAGGCCGCCAAAGAGGCCGTGCGCGCCGTCAACGAGAAAATTGACGGTCTGGCCGAGCGCCGCACCGCCCTCGAGCAGGAGCAGTACGACTTCATGGCTCACCTGCCCAACATTCCTTGCGAGGCCACGCCGTACGGCAAGGACGAGGACGAGAACATCGAGCGCCGTCGTTGGGGCACCCCGCGCGAGTTCGACTTCGACTTTAAGCCGCACTGGGACCTGGGTACCGACCTCGACATTCTCGACTTTGAGCGCGGCAACAAGCTCTCCGGCAGCCGCTTCACCGTTCTCGGTGGCGCCGGCGCCCGTCTTGAGCGCGCCCTCATCAACTTCTTCCTCGATACGCACACCAGCCGTGGTTTTAAGGAGTGGTGGCCGCCCATCGTCGTCAAGCGTCAGACCATGTTCGGCACGGGCCAGCTGCCCAAGTTCGAGGACGACGCCTATCACGTCTCGGGCGACAACTTCCTGATCCCCACCGCCGAGGTCGTGCTCACCAACCTGCACGCCGGTGAGGTCCTCGACGCCGATACCCTGCCGCGCCGCTACACCGCCTTCACCCCCTGCTTCCGCGAGGAGGCCGGCTCCGCTGGTCGCGATACCCGCGGCATCATTCGCCAGCACGAGTTCGACAAGGTCGAGATGGTCAAGTTTGCCAAGCCGGAGGAGTCCGACAAGGAGCTCGAGAGCATGACCGCCGAGGCCGAGTTCCTGCTGCAGCAGCTGGGTCTTCCGTATCGCGTGATTAGCCTGTGCACCGGCGACCTGGGCTTCTCTGCCCGTCAGACCTACGACGTCGAGGTCTGGCTGCCGAGCTACAACGCCTACAAGGAGATCAGCTCCTGCTCCAACTGCGGTGACTTCCAGGCCCGTCGCGCCAACATCAAGTATCGCGACCCCGAGAACTTCAAGGGTTCGCGCTATCTGCACACCCTCAACGGTTCCGGTCTGCCGGCTGGCCGTACCATGGCAGCCATTCTGGAGAACTACCAGAACGCTGACGGCACCATCACGATCCCCGAGGTTCTGCGTCCCTACATGGGCGGCCTCGAGAAGATCGAGCCGGTCGCGTAGATTGGCTGCATAAGCGATTTGCTAGGGCACTCCTTTTTGGGGTGCCCTTTTTGTGTGCGGCCATACCATGCTGTGCGGACAGCTCAATAGAAAACACACGAACAACTGTTCTGTATACAGCCATCTACCTGCTATGCTTTTGCTAAATAAGAGCGAGAGAAAGGGGACGCAATGGAGCTGTTTGATGATCGGGTGGTTTTGTTTGAGAGCGACGAGGGCGGGGAGTACCTGCTTGTAACGTGTGAGCCGTCTGGCATGGGTGGCCTGGTGGTTCGACAGACGAGCGGGGGTCCGTTGACCCAATGGTGCTTTGAGGAGTCGCCTCATGTGGTTGAGACGTTTGTGGCGCACGAGGGGCTTGTGGCCCTAGAGCATTTCTATGGGGTCCAGACATCTAATCAGGTTGCTCGCATGTTGAGCATCTCGTTTGCCGATTATGATTGTGCCCAGCGGGTGAGATCGCTCCTGAGGGAACTTGATGCTAAGTTTGACGTGATCGAAAAACCAATCGATCGTACGGGGAACGGCGGTATATGCGGAGTAGCATGACAAAACTGCGTTCCACAAAAAAGTTTGAAATTGTGCTTGACTCCAATAAGCTAAAGTGGTTTTATATGTTTTGCGCTGCGGCGTTACCTCAGCTGGATAGAGGGTCTGACTACGAATCAGAACGTCATAGGTTCGAATCCTATACGCCGCACCATTTGAGATTAAAGCTCCCGGCAACGGGGGCTTTTCTTTTGCGCCAGCTTGAGTGCTTTCGTCCAAAGGGACGATTTCCTGTCGACTCGTGTAAGATTCCGAGTAGATGTCGCGACTTATTCGCGACCACTCCTTCTTCAAGCGACCGATCAGGGTGATATTCCGTGGCAGAGCGTCCGACATACAAGCTCAGGTTTCTCGATCCCAAGAAGCGCTTTCCGGCGATGCCCGAGCAGCCTGCGGGACGCTCATATGGCGTGGTCTGGAAACTCTTTGGCGAGGATCAGCATGAATCTTGTTATGTCGTCGAATTCGTTGGCAAAAGCCATGTGTCGCTTTTGGGCTACGTAAGCGTTTCGGGTGAGGTGTACAAGGTGGACCGCCCCGTCAGCGAGGCTCCGCTGCCCAACGATCCCGACATGGAACTGGTCCTTGACGAGTCGGACTCCGGTATTGGTGAGATTATGGTGAGGGGAGCCAACGGCACGATGCGCGCGTGCGCGCGAACCGTCGGCTCTCCCGAAGGTCCCATGCGCGAACAGTCCGATCACGAGACATGGAATTCGACCCGCTCCCTTCCTTACGGTGAGTTCATGGCATCGATGTTCCTGCGCTACGTGATATTCGCTGACTCCGAAAATACCATTGCGAGCACGGCGGACGCCGACGGACTCGACGAGGGTATGCAAAACGTTGTCGACAAGATCAAGCTCGTAAAGTTGCCCGAGCCGGTCGAGGTGTTTTTGGGCTTTAACACGACACCGCTACCTGACGCTATCGAGACGCTGCTCTACCGCGTTGACCATGCCGAGAATCCGAGCGGTATCGAGCGCTATGCCGCCGCCCTTATGAGTGAAATTGACTTGCCTCGCTTGCGCACCATCGCCGCTAAGTCCGAGATGAGCCTGGCTCGCATCGATCGCTCAAAGCTTTTCTATCTCAATTTTGATCGCAGCCTGCTGGACCGGGACGAGATTGACATGCTGCTTGCCATCGAGTGCCGTCTTAACCGTCTCTCCGGCATCCTTGAGCACATCGGGGCCGGATTGGTCCCTGCGGCATCCTCGCCGAGCCTTGAGGGCTGCGCGCTCTTTGATGCGTGGCATATCGCCAAGACGACCAACGATGTTCCCCGACTGCTTGATACGGCCTCGAGCGATAACCCGTGGGGCAAACCGGGTACGGTGGCTTGCCAGCCGGGCGGTGAGTGGGATGTGCGTACCCGCTTCGCGCGTATTGTAGAAGCGCTCAACGTGGTCACAAGGCTCGACTATACCTATCGAGTAAACGTTGTCGAGGGGATTATGCTCGTTCGGTTTGGGCAGTCTGTCGTTGATGCCATGCCGCAACGTGAATACGACGCTCAAGATGACGCCTGGCGCGAGTTGGACGAGGACGCGCGTGCGATCTGGGCCGCGGAGCACGATGCGCGCGTGGCACTCACGCTTGCGGCAGCGTGTTTTGCCGCGGGCACCTGCATCACGCGCTGCTATGTGCAGATTGCTGCTCCCGACAGTGAGCAGGGCGAGCGCGTTGCCGCAACGTATTTCTTTGGGCGCGCGGCCTATCTGGCCGATTGCGTGCCTGTCGCCAAGGATCTTGAGAGCATGGACATGGACGATATGCCGTGCAAGCGTGTGCTTGAGGCATATGAGTCAACCGCTCCGGAGACGATTGAACCTGCGGAGGTTCATGCTCGTCCGCGTGATGACCATCGCATGCTGCCGCCGGCGCTGCGCGATCTGCTGCTTGCCGATACGGCTGACGAGCTGGAGGTCATGGAAGAGGACGACGACCCATACGTGGCCCGTGTTGTTGAATTGCGCGAGCAGGCAAAAGTCGACCGTACAGGTGCTTTTGAAGGCTTTTCCCGTCTTGTTGAGGAGTTGGAGGCTAAGTGCGCCGTCGCCGAGCTTTTGGCGACAGGTCCGGTTCAAACGCAGTTTTGCGATAACCAGCTGGTGCGCATGGTGCTACCGGTGTTGGAAGAAGACCGCTCTGTGCGAATCCTTCGTGCGCCCGATGCGCTGTACTTTGCCCAGCACGAGATCTGCAGCTTTTACGCCGAGCAAGAGGACTTTGAACGAGCACTGCCCGAGGTGCGCCATCTTTACGATCTGGCGCGCTCGTCCATGCAGTCGCACTTTGCGCTCATCAACGTGCTTGCGCGTCTGGAGCGCTTTGACGAGATTATCGAGGTGGCGCGCCACGGCCTACGTATTGCCAGCGATCGTTCTGCAATCGGCTACCTGTTCTATCGCTTGGCGTTTGCCTATTGGAATTGCGATCAGCTCGACCTGGCGCTGGCTTGTTACCGTCTGGTGCCGCGCGGCGAGGAGTCGGGCAGCAGCGCGCTGGAAGAAATGCAGGGCCTTATGAACGAGATGGGCGTCAGCGGGCCTCCGACGTTCGAGGAAGCGGTCGAGACCATCCACAAGGCTGGACTAGAGCTGCCGCCAGTGTCCGCCGTGACGAATCAGCTGGCAGATGCCGCTGTGCAACTGGTCGACAACGGTTTCTTTTTCCTGGCGCGCGGTTGTATCTTCCAAATGTGGCGCACCATGGGCAACGACGAGCTCGGCTCCCTCAACCGCTCGCTGGGGTAGGCGAAGCTTTCAAGAAGGAAAGGCTGCTAGGCAATTAGAAAATTTCCTCTTGCTCATCCTTGGCTGTTTGGTTACTATAGAACGGCTGTTACGGAGAGCTGACCGAGAGGCCGAAGGTGCTCGCCTGCTAAGCGAGTATGCCCCAAAAGGGCATCTGGGGTTCGAATCCCCAGCTCTCCGCCAGTACGAATTTGAAGAAGGGTCCCATTTAGGGCCCTTTTTATTATCAAGAATGGCGGCTGGGGATTCGAACCCTCAAAAAAAGGAGGCATCCTTTCGGACGCCTCCTTTCAGTGGACTTATTATTCTTGCGCCCTACACCTCGGGCGCCTTGGCGACGGTCTCGCTTTCTGCCGTGAGTGGGCGGTTGTCGATGCGACGGCCCAAGCGATCGAGCTTCACGAGCAGCCATTCAATGGGATTCGGCCCTGCGCCTTCCTCGTCGGCAACCAGGTCCATGACGGCGATCTTGGTGCCATCCTGCTTGAGCGTAACGCTGCCCACCTTGTCGCCCACATGCACCGTGCCCGAAAGATCGTCGTAGCTAACCTTTTCGGTCACCTCGCCGGCAAGGGAAAACACGGTCGCTTGCGCCGTAGGATCGGCGAGCGTGGCGTCGATCGTCTTATCCGTCCAGTCGGTTTGGCCAATGCGCGCCATAAGCGGGTTGCCGTTGGCGGTCTTTTCCTGCGTGTTGGCGATTGCGACCGTCACCTTGTGACCGTAGTACCAATTGGCAAGGGTTGCGGTATCGGTAAAGCGCTGGTCGGTGGTGGTGGAGTTCAAAACGACGGTGTAGATCTCGTCGCCATCGCGGTTGTAGGCACCCGTAAAGCAATAGCCTGCATCATCGGTGGTGCCGGTCTTGCCACCGATGTTGCCATCTTGGCCTAGCAAATAGTTATGCGTGTCCATGGAATGCGAATGGTCGGTGCCGTCGGCGCCCGTGACCTCGATCCAGGAATCCTCGCTCGCTACGACCTCGCGGATCGTGTCGTTTTTCATGGCCTCCTGCATCATCAGCGCTACGTCGTGTGCGGTTGAGTGCATATCGCCAGCCCACTCATCAAAGTCCAGACCATGCGGGTTTTCAAAAAGCGTGCCGGTGCAACCGAGCTTCTTAGCGCGCTCGTTCATGGCTTTCACAAATGTTGCCTCGGCGTCTTTGGTCTTAGGGTCGATCTTCTTGCCCACATATTCGGCGAGCACGATGGCGGCGTCGTTGCCCGAGGGAATCATCAGGCCGCGCAGTGCCTGCTCCACGGTGAGCTCGTCGCCTTCGAGTAGGCCGGCTGTTGAATTGCCCACGGTGGCTGCGGCGTTGCTCACCGTGACCTTCTCGTCCATCTTGCAATTCTCGACGGTTAGGATTGCGGTCATGACCTTGGTGATCGAGGCAATCTTGACCTGCTCATCGGCGCCGCGGGCATAGTAGACGGTGCCGTCTTTGCCCATGACGAGGGCATTGGTCGCATCGATATCGGGCAGGTTTTCGGCCGTGATGCCGCGCGCATCGGCGGTTTTGCCGCAAACATTGTCGGTCGTGAGCACTTGGGCGCCGGCGACGGTGGGCGCGCCAGCGGCAAGGGCGATAGCGCAGACAAAGCCGGCGGCAAGCTGGGCTGAGCGCTTTGCAAAAGAGGTGAGGGACTTCACGGATTTCGCTTTCGACGGGATGGTCTCTTCTGGAACTAGAGTATATCGTTTGCCGGCGTCGGCGATCATCGCGTGCGTGCGTGGCCCACATCCGCGCCCGAACGGGCACAAGGGTGCTTAAGGCCGACTTAATCACCCACGCTTGTTGTGTGTGGCGTGCGTCGCCTCGGGCATAATGGAGCGCGAGAGGAGCACGCATGAACGAGCGCATTTTGGTAGTTGATGACGAGAAGGCCATCGCCGACTTGGTTGGTATCTACCTTACAAAAGAGGGCTTTGATGTCCAGATTGCCTATAGCGGGGCCGATGCTGCCAAGGCAATCCTGGAGCAGGAGTTCGATCTGGCACTGTTGGATGTCATGCTGCCCGATATCGATGGCTTTGAGCTACTGCGTACGATCCGTTCCAGCCATACCTATCCCGTGATCATGCTGACGGCGCGCGATGCCCAGCAAGACAAGATCGAGGGCCTTTCGCTTGGCGCGGACGATTACGTGGTTAAGCCGTTCCGTCCGCTGGAGCTCATCGCGCGCGTGCATGCTCAGCTTCGTCGCTACACCAGCTACGGTAGCCGCGCGCAGGTGGCCGAGTCGCCGACCATCCAGCTCGACGGCCTGGAGATCAACCGCGATGCTCGTTCCGTAATGGTGGACGGTGCGCCGGTGCGCCTCACGCCCATCGAGTATTCCATCTTGCTGTATCTGGTCGAGCATCGCGGCAGCGTAGTGCCCGTGGAGGACCTGTTCCGCGCGGTGTGGAACGAGGATTTTATGCCCGGCTCCAACAATACGGTGATGGTGCACATTCGCCACCTGCGCGAAAAGATCGGTGACGACGCTCAAAAGCCGCGCTTTATCAAAAACGTCTGGGGCGTCGGCTACATAATCGAATAACGCCTTTAATGGTGGGGAAGTGGATATGACAAAAGACGATAGGCAGGCATTCGAGGTGCCCGATCGACTCTTTGAATACGTGAGGTCGGTCGTCGACAACCGCGCGCTTGCAACGGTGCTGCTCTTTTTGCTGAGCCTGCTGCTGATTGGCATCGATAACATCGCTGGAATCTTGGCGGTGCTGCTTGTCGGCTTTTTGCTGATCGATCGATTCGAAATCGTGCGCCGTTGCGTGGTGATTGGCGGTGCCGCGTGGGCCATGACGTTGGCGATTGGCGCCATGGCGCTCGGCGGCATCGAAGGGCCGGTGCTGTTCGATGCCGGCTTTGTATTCAACATGCTTGGCTTTGTGCTGGCGCTTGCCGTGTGCGTGCTGTTCTTTTGCGGCCGCGCCCTGTACTACCATGGCTACGAGCAGGGCGAGCAGCATGCCGATTGTGTGCTGGCCGCTCGTATTCAAGATCGCCTGATCGATCACCCCGACACCTGGGATAACATCGACGGCGACTTCTTGGAGGTCGAGGGCGCCCTTAACCGCGTGCGTGACCGTGAGCGCAAGGTGCAGCAAGCTCTGCGTGACGAGTCGCATCGCAAGGACGATTTGGTCACGTACTTGGCACATGACCTACGCACCCCGCTTGCCAGTGTGGTGGGCTATCTTTCGCTGCTGCAAGAGGCTCCTGAGCTGCCGGTTGAGCAGCGCACACGTTTTACGGGCGTGGCGCTCGACAAGGCGCACCGGCTCGATGCGCTCATCGAAGAGTTCTTCGATATCACGCGCTTTGACTTCCACGATATCGTGCTCACGCGCGGCTATGTTGATCTGGGGTTGCTGCTGGCTCAGGTGGCTGACGAGTTCTATCCCATCCTCAACGAGCAGCATAAGGAAGCCCAAGTTGATATTCGCGAGGACCTGACGGTGCTCGTGGATGGCGACAAGATGGCCCGCGTGTTCAACAACATCATGAAAAACGCCGTCGCCTATAGCTATGAGGGTTCGACTATCACGATTGAGGCCAGGCGCCAAGACGATGGCGGCGTGCGCGTGCGCTTTATCAATCAGGGCGATCCTATCCCTGCGGCTAAGCTCAAGGTGATCTTTGAGAAGTTCTATCGCCTGGATGCGGCGCGTGCGACCAATCGCGGTGGTGCCGGTTTGGGCCTTGCTATTGCCAAGGAGATCATCGCGGCACACGGCGGTACCGTTGCATGTGAATCGACGCCCGAACACACGATATTCACCATCGGGCTGCCCGCCGCATAGCCTGCGTGCCCTTACAAACACTTGACAATGTGCTCACGTGCGTATGAGCCGCGATTCCTACTATCGATACTGCTGAATTGATATCGATATGGAGGTGTGCGGTATGAAGGCTGCTGCGGCTGTGGAGCCCACGGAGCTTGAAGAACTCATGGAAGCGCAGGCCGAGGCCGCGCATGAGCGCGAGGTTGGGGATGCGACTCGCCCCACGGCAGAGGATCTTGCCGCCTCGCCGACGCGCATCGATGTCGAGGGCCTCGACCTGTTCTATGGCGACCACCATGCGCTCAAGGACGTGAATATCAAGATCCGCGACAAGCAGATCACCTCGTTCATCGGGCCTTCGGGCTGCGGAAAGTCCACGTTGCTGCGCTGCTTTAACCGCATGAACGACGGCATCAAGGATTGCCGCATCGAGGGCAAGATTGCGCTCGATGGTCAAGATATCCTGGGCGATTACGACATCTGCCGTTTGCGCCAGCGCGTGGGCATGGTGTTTCAGCGCCCCAACCCGTTTCCCATGAGCATCTACGACAACGTCGCCTACGGTCCTCGCGGTATGGGTGTGCGCGACCGCGCCGTGCTCGATGAGCTGGTCGAGGACTCCCTGCGTCGCGCTGCCCTGTGGGACGAGGTCAAGGACAAGCTCAAAGAATCGGGTCTGGGTCTTTCGGGCGGCCAGCAGCAGCGTCTGTGCATCGCCCGTGCGCTGGCCGTGCAGCCCGACATTCTGCTGATGGACGAACCGACCTCGGCGCTCGACCCCGTATCGACGCTGGTGGTGGAGCAGCTGGCCTGCGAGCTCAAGGAGACCTGCACGCTCGTGGTCGTGACGCACAACATGCAGCAGGCCGCGCGTATTTCCGATTCGGTCGCGTTCTTTTTGCTGGGTGAGCTGGTGGAGCACGCGCCCACCGCGCAACTCTTCAAGAATCCGACTGATCCGCGCACGGCGGATTATTTGACGGGCCGTTTTGGCTGATACCATCTAGTACAGGCACCTTTAGGGTTAAGATGCGGTCATGCCGGCCGCAAAGGGGTTCAACATGATCTATTACGTCGAGGACGATGACAACATCAGGGATTTGACGGTCTATGCGCTGCGCAAGCAGGGAATCGAGGCCGAGGGCTTTTCGTGCGATGGCGAGTTTAAGGCCGCCGTGGCGCGACGGGTACCCGATGCTGTCCTGCTCGATATCATGCTGCCCGATACCGATGGCTTGGCGATTATGCGTCGACTGCGTGCCGATCGCCTGACGGCGACGGTGCCCATCATGATGCTTACCGCCAAGGATACCGAGCTCGACAAGGTGATGGCGCTCGATGGCGGTGCCGACGATTACCTGACTAAGCCGTTTTCGCTCATGGAGCTCGCCAGCCGCTGCCGCGCACTGCTGCGTCGCGGCGGCATGGTCAAACAGGCAAGCGATGTGCTCAGCGTGGGCGACATTGTGCTCTCGCCCAGCCATCGTGAGGTGACTGTTGCCGGCGAGTCGCTTAAGCTCACCCTGCGCGAGTTCGACCTGCTCGAGTACCTCATGCGCAAGCCCGGCGTGGTCTTTACCCGCGAGTCGTTGCTGCAGAGCGTGTGGGGCTGGGACTTCGACGGCGGTTCGCGCACCGTTGACGTGCACGTGCAGACGCTTCGCCAAAAACTGGGCGAGCATGCCAGCGCCATCGAGACCGTGCGCGGCGTGGGCTACCGCTTGGCCGAGCCTTCTGCCGGTGATGGTGCCGAAGGTGACGACACCGCGGCCACCGCATCGGAGGAGTAACCCGTGGTCTTCGCCCCCCAGGGAAAACATACGCTGTCGCACCGCGTTTTTGTGACGATCTTTGTCTGCGCCATGGCGGTTATCGTGGCGTTTACGGTGCTGGGTGCGTTCTTTGTGCAAAACACTTTGGCGGATGCCACGAGTGCCAATCTGGCGCAGGAAACCGAGCTCATTGCTGCCGCCCTCGACGAGCAGCAGGAGCCCATCCCGTTCTTGCGTAGCCTCGATCGAGAGGACTTGCGCATCACGCTGATTAACAAGGATGGATCGGTTGCCTACGACAACGAGGCGTCGCCTTCCACACTGCCCAACCATGGCGATCGCCCCGAGGTCATCGAGGCCTTTGAGAGTGGTTTGGGTTCCGCGGAGCGCGCAAGCTCTACGCTCGACGAGATTATGCTGTATCGCGCCGTCGCCCTTGATAACGGCCAGGTTGTCCGCTTGGCGCAGGCCCAGCCTGGCGTTGCGGCGATTTTGCTGTCGATGGTGGCGCCGATGCTGCTTATCGCAGCAGCGGGTGCGGTACTCTCGTTTTTTATGGCGCGCCGCGAGTCCCGTGCCATCATCGCGCCTTTGCAAGAGGTGGATTTGGACCACCCACGCCGTAGCTATGAGCACGCCTATGCCGAGATGGTCCCCATGCTTGAGCGCATCGAGTCGCAGCGCCAGGAACTCAAGCGCCAAATGGCGGTGCTAGCGGACAACGACCGTATGCGCCGCGAGTTCACGGCGAATATCACCCATGAGCTCAAGACGCCGCTTACGGCGATTTCGGGCTATGCCGAGCTCATCGCAAACGGCATGGTCGAGGGCGAGGGCGACCTGCGCAACTTTGGCGGTCGCATCTATCGTGAGGCGGGCCGCTTGGCAGCGCTTGTCAACGATATCCTTACGCTGTCTAACTTGGACGAGGCCGAGCGTGCAGCTGAGGGCGAGGCGGTGCCCATTGGGTCCACGGAGCCTATTGAGCTCTCACGTGCCATCTACGCGGTCGAGCAGCGTCTTGAACAGGTCGCCCGTCAGGCGAATGTGACGATAAGTCATGAGACCAAGCCTGTGGTCATCGAGGGCGTGTCGCGCTTGCTTGACGAGCTCATCTATAATCTGGCAAGCAACGCCATCCGCTACAATCGACCCGGCGGTACGGTTACGCTGCAGTGCGGCACCAACGACGAAGGCCATCCGTTCCTTGCGGTCGCCGACACGGGAATCGGTATCGCGCCTGAAGAACAGGGCAAGGTATTTGAGCGGTTCTATCGCGTGGACAAGAGTAGGTCCAAG
This sequence comes from uncultured Collinsella sp., assembly GCA_900551195.1. Lineage (GTDB taxonomy): Bacteria > Actinomycetota > Coriobacteriia > Coriobacteriales > Coriobacteriaceae > Collinsella. The sequence continues at coordinate 5,435 of URVD01000001.1, read as the reverse complement.
GCACGCGGCGGAACCGGTCTGGGGCTTGCCATTGTCAAGCATGCGGCCCTGTATCATCACGCCACGCTCGATCTGTCGAGCGAGTTGGGCGTGGGAACCACCATTACGGTGACGTTTCCCATACAGCAGGACGAGCCATTCGCATAGCGATATAACATAGATATTGATGCAGACGCCGCATTTGACTTTCGGGTGCGGCGTTGTTGTGCAATTTTACGATTGCTTCCGACATTTTTACAGGAGAGCCTGTTTCTTATGTATAGAGTTTGGTCTCGGTAAAAAGATGCGATAACATACGGACAGTTTTGTCAATCCGAACTGGGGAAATGAAAGGCAAGCTGCATGACCCTTCTCGAACTGTTCCAGCTGCTGAAGAAGCACCTTCAGCTGGTCATCACCCTTCCGGTGGTCTGCGCGATCGCCATGGGCATCGTGTCCTTCGTTGCGATGGACAACACCTATACCGCGACGACGAGCATGTACATTCTCGCCAAGACCGACGATAGCGGTCAGATGAGCTACAACGATCTCTCGGCGAGTCAGATGCTTTCCAACGATATCGCCACGCTGCTGGATAGCGATAGCGTTAAGAGCGGCGCCGCCAAAGAACTGGGCCTCACCGATCTGGATGACTACAAGGTGTCTGTTTCCTCCGAGACCACCACGCGTGTCATTACGCTTTCGGTTACCGGCACCGATGCCAAGGAGACGGCTAAGGTCGCAAAGGCCATGGCCAGCTCGGTGAGTACGGTCGCTCAGAACGTCGGCGCTGCCCAGAGCATCAACGTTATCGACGAGGCTAAGACCCCCGAAGCCCCCAGCGGCCCCAAGCGCACGCTGTATATTGCCGTCGCGTTCCTCGCCGGTATCTTTATCGCAGTCGCCTATGTCGTTTTGGCAGACATGCTCAATACCCGCATCCGCGGTGCCGAAGAGGCAGAAGAGCTCCTGGGCATTCCCGTTGTTGGCCGAATTCCGGCTATGAAAGGTGGTAAATAGGCATGGCTAAGGCAAAGAACACCGATAAGCTCGTTGTACAGAATGCCGCCAAGACCCTTCTGGCCAACATCCGCTTTGCGAGCGTGGACGACCCCATTCGCACCATTACCGTCACGTCCTCGATTCCCAACGAGGGCAAGTCTACGGTTTCCATCAACCTTGCCCAGGCTATCGCCACGAGCGGCAAGTCCGTGCTCCTGGTCGAGGCCGATATGCGCCGCAGGTCCCTTTCCGATATGCTCGGCGTTCGTTCGCGCGGCGGACTCTATGCGGTCCTTTCCGAGCAGATCTCCATTGACCAGGCAATTGTCGAGACGGGTCAGAAGAACTTCTACTTCCTCGATGCCGAGCCGCATATTCCCAATCCTGCCGACATCATCGTCTCTCACCGCTTTGCCAAGTTGGTAAAGGCACTGTCCGCCAAGTTCCAGTACGTCATCTTTGATGCTCCCCCGGTCGGCACCTTCATCGATGCTGCCGAGATTGCCAGCCTGACCGACGGTACGCTGTTCGTGGTGCGCGAGGACTTCACCAAGCGCGAGGAGGCACTCAACGCTATCGGCCAGCTTAAGAAGTCCGAGAAGGTCAAGCTCATCGGTACCGTCATGAACTACTGCGAGACCGAGACCAGCGAGTACTACTACTCCTACTACACCAAGGACGGTAAGAAGGTTAAGAAGGGCTCCGACGATCAGGGGACTTCCAAAAAGGGCATCTTCACCAACCGAGCAAACGTTTAGTTGATTAAGGCTGACCTATGCGTGACATTCATTGCCATATCTTGCCGGGTGTAGACGACGGCGCCGCCGATCTCGAAGAGAGCTTGGCGATGCTCGAGGCTGCCAAGCGGGCCGGTGTAACCAGAATCGTTTGCACTCCTCACTGCCGTGATCCCTATTTTGATTACGACAAGATGTGGGATGCCTTTGAGCTGCTGCGTGATAACGCTGACGGTTTTCCGCTCCAGATGGGCTTCGAGGTCAACCATCGAAAGCTCGTTGAACTTGGTATCGATGCCGCGGAGCACTTGCATTTCGATGGAACCAACGAGTTTCTGCTCGAGCTTTCGACACATGCCGATGCGTATGCGTTTAGAGAGTACGAGAACACGATTTACGATTTGCAGTGCCGTGGCTACCAGGTGATCATCGCTCATCCTGAGCGCTATCGTGCGGTTCAAAAGGATGTAAGCGTGGCGGAGCGCCTGGTCGATATGGGCTGCAAGCTGCAGGCTTCGGCGGACTTTATTGCCGGCGGTCGCTTTGGTCGCGAGAAAAAGCCGGCACAGCGCCTGTTCGATCAGAACCTGTACAGCTTCATCGCGAGCGATGCCCATAACGTGGGTCATTACGACTGCCTGGCGAAGGCTCGCGCGAAGTTTAGCGTACGCGGAGCTCATTTTCGCTAAAATCTGTCCCTAACGTTCGCATTGAATGAAAGGGCAGCCATGGATATCCAACTTAAGACGGGATGCTTTGATGACGCGGCGTTGGTGCGCCGCGTCGTTTTTATGGACGAGCAGGGCTACGAGAATGAGTTTGACGCTATCGACGAGGATCCGAACTGCATTCATGTGACGCTCTATGTAGACGGCGAGCTTGCCGGTTGCTCGCGCGTGTTTCCCGAAGAGCTTGAGCGTGCGGCTGACGCGGAGGCTCCGGTGTCGCCGGCGTGCGACTTGGACGAAGGCGTCGCGGCGGGGGAGACCTACATTATGGGGCGCGTGGCCGTGCTGCCGAGCATGCGCCGTCGCGGTTTGGCGAGCAAGATTGTCGAGGCCAGTGATACGTGCGCGCGTGATGCCGGCGCCAAGCTCATTAAGCTGCATGCGCAGGAATACGTGCTGCCGCTCTATGCCAAGGCGGGCTACACGCAGATTGCCCCGGTGGACTACGAAGACGAGGGCCAGCCTCATGCCTGGATGGCCAAGCGCGTAGATGGCAGATAGGAACGTTCCTTTCCTGCCGGCAGTTTGGGACACTCCTTGGCAATTGGCGCATCAGAGCGCTCGGACATACAGTTTTTCGATTCCGTATGTATATATGCGCGTTAATGGGTTATAAAATCTAAGTCTGAACATAGCAGGTCTGCGATGCGGCTCGGGCAACCGGGCCGTTTTTGCGGACAGGGGGAGCGCGAAAGGACTGCACATGCGTCAATTTAAGACCGAGAGCAAAAAACTGCTCGACCTCATGATCAACTCCATCTACACCAATAAGGAAATCTTCCTGCGCGAGCTTATCTCTAATGCGAGTGACGCCGTCGACAAGCTCAACTTTAAGAGCCTGCAGGACCCGAGTGTCAAGCTCGACCAGGGCGACCTGGCTATTCGCGTCTCTTTTGATAAAGACGCCCGCACCATTACCATCTCGGATAACGGCATTGGCATGACCGCCGAGGAGCTGGAGCGCAATCTGGGCACCATCGCCCATTCCGGCTCCGAGGAGTTTAAGACCGAGAACGCCGAGCAGCAGGGCTCCGATGTCGACATCATCGGTCAGTTTGGCGTGGGCTTCTACTCGGCTTTTATGGTCGCCAGCCATGTGAAGGTCGTCAGCCGCGCCTACGGCGAGGATGTCGCCCATGTGTGGGAATCCGACGGTCTTGAGGGCTACACCATCGAGGACGGCGAGCGCGCCGAGCACGGTACCGATGTCATCCTGACGCTGCGCGAGAACGAGAAGCTCGACGCCGACGGCGAGGCCGAGACCTACGATCGCTTCCTGACCGAGTGGGGTCTCAAGAGCCTGATTCAGCAGTACAGTAACTATGTGCGTTACCCGATCCAGATGATGGTGTCCAAGAGCCGCCAGAAACCCAAGCCCGAGGACGCCGGCGACGACTACAAGCCCGAGTACGAGGACTACCAGGAGCTCGAGACCATCAACTCCATGACGCCGATTTGGAAAAAGCACAGCTCCGATGTCGAGCAGAAGGACTACGACGAGTTCTACAAGTCCACGTTCCACGACTTTGACGATCCTGCGCGCACCATCAGCTTCCACGCCGAGGGCACGCTCGAGTATGACGCCCTGCTGTTTGTGCCGGGACGCGCGCCGTTCGATCTGTACAGCAAGGACTACGAGAAGGGCCTGGCGCTCTACAGTTCCAACGTGCTGATTATGGAGAAGTGCGACGACCTGCTGCCCGACTACTACAACTTTGTCCGCGGCGTCGTGGATTCCGCCGACGTGTCGCTCAACATCTCGCGCGAGACGCTGCAGCAGAACCGTCAGCTCAAGGCCATCGCCAAGCGTGTGGAAAAGAAGATTACCGCCGACCTTGAGGATATGCGTGACAACGACCGCGAGGCCTACGAGAAGTTCTTTGAGAACTTTGGCCGCGGTCTTAAGTACGGCATCTACTCGAGCTATGGCATGAAGGCCGATGAGCTCGCCGACCTGTTGCTGTTCTGGTCTGCCAAGGAACAGAAGATGATTACCCTGGCCGAGTATGCCAAGGGCATGCCTGAGGATCAGAAGGCCATCTACTACGCCGCCGGCGACTCGCGTGAGCGCTTGGCCAAGATGCCCGTGGTAAAGGGCGTGCTCGACCGCGGCTATGACGTGCTGCTGCTGACGCAGGATGTGGATGAGTTCACGTTCCAGGCTATGCGTGAGTACGTTGCCGCCGATATGCCCAAGATCTACGAGGACGATGCTGCCCGCGAGGCTGCCGAGAAGGCTGTGGCCGACGGTGCCGAGCCCGAGGTCGAGGATCGTCATCTAGAGCTCAAGAACGTTGCGACCGGTGATCTTGACCTGGCGACCGAGGACGAGAAGAAGGAGGCCGAGGACGCCACCAAGGAGAACGAGGACCTCTTTAGCGCTATGAAGGAGGCGCTCGGTGACAAGGTCGAGAAAGTCGCCGTCTCCGCGCGCCTGACCGATGCCCCCGCTTGTATCACCACCGAGGGCCCACTTTCGCTCGAGATGGAGAAGGTGCTCCAGAAGGGACCCGAGGGCGCGCCCGACGGCATGCCCAAGAGCCAACGCGTGCTCGAGCTCAACGCCAAGCACCCGGTCTTTGACAAGCTTGTCGCTGCCCAGAAGGCAGGCGACGCCGACAAGATCAAGCAGTACTCTGGTCTGCTCTACGATCAGGCCCTGCTGGTCGAGGGCATCCTCCCCGAGGACCCCGTTGCCTTCGCGGCGGCTGTTTGCGAGCTTATGTAGTTTGGTAGTTACGCGGTTCTACGAACCGCGTAACTACTCGACGCTGCCCTTCGTTCCGCCGTTCTAACGAACCTATTGGTTCTGCCGTTCTAACGAACGGCAGACCGGTCGACGCTGCGCCTCACCCATATAATTCCACCCACGATTGGAGTTTTCGATATGTCCCATAGTGTCACCGATAGCACTGTCCTGCTGGGCCACGGCTCTGGCGGTCAGATGATGAAGCGCATCATCGACGAGGTCTTTCTGGATGCCTTTGGG